>CANHAG010000092.1 GCA_947458525.1 Rhodospirillaceae bacterium
GCAGGAAGTGAAACGCTGCGGCATTGCGCTTCTGCCGCCGGATATCAACGCGTCTGACGTATATTTCAGCGTGGAAGCGGGCGAAGGCGGCACGCTTGCCGTGCGCTACGGGCTTGCCGCACTCAAAAATGTGGGCGCAGCGGCCATGGCCGCACTTGTGAAAACCCGCCAAGAAGGCGGGAAATTTACCGATATTTTTGATTTTGCAAGCCGGGTGGATGCGACTGTGCTCAATCGCCGCCAGCTGGAATCTCTTATCTTCGCCGGGTGTTTTGATACGTTGCACCCGAACCGCCGCGCGCTGTTTGAGGCGATAGATCTGATCCTCGCCACCGCCCAGCGCGCGAGTGCCGATCGCCATAGCTCGCAGATCAGCCTCTTTGGTGGTGAGGCCGCGCCCGAACAGCGCCAGAGCATGCCGGTGACTGAGCCGTGGTCGAGCTTCGATCAGCTGCAGCACGAGGCCTCCGCGCTCGGTTTTTACCTCTCCGCCCATCCGCTCGAGGCATATGCCCCAGCCTTCAAGCGGCTGGGCATTGTCGCTTCCAGCCTGCTGCCTGAGCGGCTTGGCGCACAATATCAGCCGGTGAAACTGGCGGGAATTGTCGCGGGCAGTAAAATCAAAACCTCCCCCCGCGGCCGCTTTGCCTTCGTGCAGTTATCGGATGCGAGCGGCAGCTATGAAGTCTCCATCTTCGATGCAGAACTGTTAAGTGCAAGCCACGCCCTGCTTGCCGAAGGCACGGCATTGCTGATTCAGGCAGACGGCAAGCGGGATGAAAATGGCGTACGGCTTATTGCCCGCAAGCTGGCAGCATTGCGAGATTCCGGCATTGATCTGGGTGCCGAGCGCGTGACCATTACCCTGCATAGTCTGGATGTATTGCCCCAGCTTCAGGCACTGCTTAAACCCGCCACAAAAAAAGGCGCGGTGGTGACCATCGAAGTGCCGCTCAAAGAAGGGCGGGTGAAAATCGGCCTGCCGGGCAGTTACGATCTTGCGCCGGAAGCACTCGGCGCGCTGCAATCCCTTCCTGCTCTTGAGGCGGTGGCAGCATAAATTGAATATTCACTGCGTAAGGACTTTATGCATGGCGGTGAGCAGATGCTGTAACTCCTCTGGCGTAATGGTGAGGGGTGGCATGAGGTAAAGCGCCTTGCCCAGTGGCCTGAGCCAGACACCTTCGGCAATCAGCGCCGCGCGCGCCCGCGCAAATTCTTCAGGCGTATAATCAAGATCTACCGCGCCGATTGCGCCTTTTATACGCACTTCGCGCACTCTGGCATGGCGGGTGAGGGGGGAAAGGCCGGTAAAGAGCGCCGCCTCAATTGCCTCTACCTGCGCAAGTCGCGGTTCGCGGGCGAAGAGATCTAGCGAGGCATTGGCCGCGGCGCAGGCAAGCGGATTACCCATGAAGGTAGGGCCGTGCATGAAGGCCTTGCTGATTGTGTCGCCGCCAAACGCATCAAACACCGCATCGGTTGCAAGCGTGGCGGCAAGGGGCAGATGCCCGCCTGTCAGGGCTTTTCCTAAACATAGAATATCGGGTGTCACCGCCGCCTCGTTACAGGCGAACATGCTGCCGGTGCGGCCAAAGCCGGTCGCCACTTCATCTGCGATAAATAAAATTCCATAATCGCGGCAGACACGGCGGATTTCGGAAACAATATCGGCCGAATGCATGGCAAACCCGCCTGCGCACTGCACGAGCGGTTCCATGATAAGCCCGGCCACCTGCGTATGAATCGCGCCGATAGTCTCGGCAAATTCTGCAAATCCATATTCATCGCTTGGAATGGGGAGCGAGTAATTGCGTAAGGAAGCCGCATCAAACGCGGCGGTGAAAGGGCTGCGGGCGGAAACCGACATGGCGCCCAGCGTATCGCCATGATAGCCGCGCTCAAACCCGATGAATT
Source organism: Rhodospirillaceae bacterium (assembly GCA_947458525.1). Lineage (GTDB taxonomy): Bacteria > Pseudomonadota > Alphaproteobacteria > Rickettsiales > UBA3002 > JAFLDD01. The sequence continues at coordinate 1,918 of CANHAG010000092.1, forward strand.
TTGTACGCCGGTGATCGCCCTGATTGCGCCAGTATTGCAGCGCCATTTTGAGCGCCACTTCCACCGCGACTGAGCCGGAGTCAGAGAAAAAAACACGGGTGAGTCCCTCAGGCGCAAGCGCTGAAAGGCGGCGGGCGAGGGTGAAAGCCTGCTCATGCGCCAGCCCGCCCAGCATGACATGGCTCAGGCGCGCGGCCTGTTCGCGGATAGCGCCGACAATATGCGGGTGCTGATAGCCGTGGCACATGCTCCACCAGCTGGCGATGCCGTCAATCAGTTCCCGCCCATCCGCCAGTTTGATTTTGCTGCCCTTCGCCCCCGTCACGGGCAGGGGAGGGGCGGCAGTCTGCATCTGGGTATAAGGCAGCCAGATATGCGGCCAGCCGCCGGCAAGCCAGTCAGGCGCTGATTCAGGCGGCATGATGTGTGGCTTCCTCTGCCGCTGCCATCGGCTTCATTCCCAGTGAGGCAAACAGGCGGCGATCATGATCCTGATCCGGATTACCCGCCGTCAGCAGCTTCTCGCCATAAAAAATGGAGTTGGCTCCGGCAAGAAAACAGAGTGCCTGCGTTTCGTCACTCATCGCCTCGCGCCCGGCCGAAAGCCGGACAAACGATTTTGGCATCAGAATTCGCGCTACCGCAATGGTGCGCACGAACTCCATAGGCTCGACTTTATCTGCACCGGCAAGCGGCGTGCCTTTAGCAGGCATCAGCTGGTTGATGGGCACCGATTCCGGATGCACCGGAAGATTGGCGAGCGTGCGCAGCATCTCGCCGCGGTCTTCCGCCGTTTCGCCCATGCCCAGAATGCCGCCGCAACAGACTTTCATGCCTGCTGCGCGTACGGCGGCTAGCGTATCAATCCGGTCAGCGAAACTGCGGGTAGTAATGACCTTGCCGTAATGCGCTTCGGAGGTATCAATATTATGATTATAGTAATCAAGCCCGGCTGTTTTCAGCTCGGCTGCCTGTGCGGGCGAGAGCATGCCAAGTGTGGCGCAGGTCTCAAGCCCCAGCGCCTTCACCCCGCGCACCAGCGCGGTCACTTTTTCCATATCCCGATCTTTGGGCGCGCGCCAGGCCGCCCCCATGCAAAACCGCGTGGCGCCTGCTTCTTTCGCGGCGCGTGCGGCGGCCAGCACTTCCGCCTCCGCCATCAGTTTGGTGGCTTTCACCGGCGTATCAAAATGCGCACTTTGCGAGCAGTAATTGCAATCTTCCGGGCAGCCCCCGGTTTTGATTGAGCACAGCGTTGAAACCTGCACCTCGCACGGATTAAAATGCTGCCGGTGCACTGTCTGTGCGCGGTAGAGTAGCTCAGGGAAGGGAAGGGCGAAGAGCGCGCGCACTTCTTCGCTTGTCCAGTCATGCCTTGGTTGCGCCTGCATAGACTCTCCATTATGGTTTGCAGCCGAAGACTACTAGTACAGGTGCAGGGAAAATGCCAGCATTAGACGCGAAGCTGAAACAGGAGCGAACGGCGCGCGAGGCGCGGCAGGAATGGCGCGCGCTTGCCCAGACAGAGCCGCTGGCCGCTATGCGCGTGCGCCGCAATGGCAGAACGCTGATTTCTTTTTCCGGCAATGATTATCTTGGCCTGAGCCGCCACCCAGAGGTGGTTGCCGCAGCCTCCACCGCGCTTGCGCGCTATGGGGCAGGGGCGGGTGCCTCGCGCCTTGTGACTGGCAATCACCCGCGTTACGGCGCGCTTGAGGCGCGGCTTGCGGCAATAAAACAGTCCGAAGCGGCGCTGGTGGTGGGGAGTGGCTACCTCGCCAATCTTGGGGCGATTCCGGCACTCGCAGGCAAAGGCGATCTGATTCTTGCCGATAAACTTTCCCATGCCTGTATTCTAGATGGGGCGCGGCTTTCCGGCGCAAACCTGAAGCGCTTCAAACATAATGATATGGCCGATTTAGCGCGCTTGCTTGCCGCCCACCGTACGCATCATGCGCAATGTCTGATTATCACTGAACATGTATTCAGTATGGATGGGGACGTGGCACCGCTCAAGGAAATCCGCGCCCTGTGCGATGCACATGACGCGGTGATGATGGTGGATGATGCGCATGGGCTTGGCATCCTCTCACCCGACCTGCAGCCGGATCTGTGGATGGGCACCTTATCCAAAGCCGCAGGCGGCTACGGCGGCTATCTCGCTGGCAGCCGCGTTGTGATTGACCATCTCACCGCCACGATGCGCAGTGTTATTTTTTCTACCGCCCTGCCGCCCGCCACCATTGCTGCGGCGGAGAGGGCGCTGGAACTTATGACGCCTGAACGCGCCACTCGGGTATTGATGCTCGCCCGCCGCTTCACCAGCGCGCTTGATCTCCCCCATGCGCAAACGGCGATTGTGCCACTCATCATCGGAGATTCCGCCGCTGCGTGTGAAGCAAGCGCGCAGCTGGAAGAGGCGGGATTTTTAGTCACCGCCATTCGCCCACCCACCGTGGCCAGAGGCACCGCACGGCTGAGGGTTACATTTAGCGCGCTACACGAAGAAACGATGGTAGATGCGCTGGCGGCCGCAGTAAAAACATGCGTAGCCACAAAATTTGAAAATGCAGATTGACCAGCCTCAGCCTTTTAACTAAAAAATTTCAACGTCATATCCAAAACAACAGGAGATCTCATGAAGCCTCTTTTTTCAATGGCTGCCCTGCTTGGTGCAGCGGTTTTTACCATATTTATTACCACTTACGCGGCTGATCCGGCCTTTGCCACTGCCCAGAAACAAGCAGAAACAGCGGCTTCATCAAAACGTAATGTAGCGATAACGCCCATTTCGGGGTTACAGCGCGGCACGGTGGCTACCATTCGTGGTGAGGTTGCGCGAATTACAGATGAAGACGAATTTCTTCTAAGAGATGCTACAGGCAGTGTACGCGTGTATGTTGGGCCAAACTCGATTCCTGCAAATGTGGGAGAGCAAGTCACCGTAAGCGGGCTTGTTGATGATGATAAGGACGAGCCTAAAGAAATCTACGCCAAGACACTTACCCGCGCCGATGGCAGCGTAGTAGAATTTGATCATGAGGACTATTAAGTACTAGCAAGTACTGGCCCGCGCCGCCGCCATTGTGAAGCTCACTGGCTGAAATTGGCGGGGGCTAGGTTGGTTACACGCGTGCTTCACCTCATCTCGCGCGGTTGCGATCGGTGTCGAACTTCGTTCTCATCCCAGCACGATTTTTTACGAAGTAAGGGGGCGCTGTTTGCGCCTGATCCCCCAGAGAATAAAAATGGCGGGACGTTGTAGTCGCTGCCAACCATCACGCGGAGCTATAATTATACGAGGATCTACTTACGACCGGACTAAAATCGGGGAACAGGTCATCTAGGGGTATTTCATTTAAGTGGCTATTACTTGTCTAACCAAAAAAATTGGACTCTATCAACACCCCCTGCCTATGCCGTTTTTCCAGTCATTCATTCATTCAGTTAAAGCCACAAATGCTGCCCAAAGCAAAAATATGCCGCCTGCAAAAAACAATAAATCCATATTCCCCATGACAATGGAGGACACCGCTAACGGGACTATCGCGATGGGGAATAATACAATTAGCAATTTGACCCCAATAGCTTTTCTTTCAGGTGCCACGAACAAAATGGTAACAAGTCCCAGTTGAATCGGAGTGCCAATGATAAATCCCAAATCGTACCATACGCCTGAATTAGGGTATGCGTACATTCTAACGTCAGAGAAAACGCCAATCAGGAAAGCGGTAATAAAAGTTGCTCCGTGAAAAACACCGCTAAAGAATCCCGGCGCATCAATAAATTCTTTCAGATGAGGTTGGCTTGCGCAAGCCGCAAGCACCAATAATACGGGAACTAAGGATAGTGTTTTTTTAATCATATTTAATCACTCCGTGCTACCTAAGTTCTCAGCATTTTTTCAGCGTCCAGACTCTGCTGTTGCCTGAGCTATTGCGGGGTGCGAATAAGTGCTGACCAGCTCCCCAGGTTTAGTGCGGTCGTAAGTAGAGTCTTTTATAATTATAGCTCCGCGTGATAGTCAGCA
>CANHAG010000093.1 GCA_947458525.1 Rhodospirillaceae bacterium
CGTTTTTCCTGCCTATGCTGCGAAGCTTCGCTGCTGGCGGCAGAACTGGCACGGATTGCGCCGCGTGAGTTGCTCATTCGTGATGCGGATTATGCGGTGCTGCGCAGCGAATTATGGTGTGAGGAATGGACGAAAAAAGCAACGATTCTACCCGATCTGCAAATGGATTCGCGCCGGGGCGAAGCCGCCCTGCTGAAGCATTATGGGCTTGCGTCACTGGCCGGGCTTGGGCTTGACGCGCCGGGTCTTGTGGCTGCCACGGGGGCGCTGGTTCACTACCTCGCCCAGACACAGAAAACCCCCGCCATGCGGCTGGATGCGCCGAGGCTTGAAACCATGAGCGATTATCTGCTGATGGATGCGGCCACCAGACGCAATCTTGAGCTTGGCGCAACGCTTGCGGGGGAATATCGCGGCAGTGTGCTGGCCACGCTTGACCGCACCGTGACGGCGGCAGGTGGCAGGAGCTTGCGCGAATGGCTGCACGCGCCGCTCACCCGCAAGCCCGCTATTCTCGCGCGTCAGGCGGTGGTGGCGTGGTTTTTTGAACATACGAAATACCGTGACGCACTCCGTGCGGCGCTTAAAACCGCAGGCGATGGTGAGCGTATTCTCTCGCGCCTTGCCCTTGGCCGCGGTGGCCCGCGCGATCTGCTCACCCTGCGCCATACGCTTGCCGCCTATCAGCGCCTGCGCGAGCCCTGGCTCATGCCCGGTGCGCACACGGAAATCCCGCCCCAGCTGCAAGCGGCGCTGGAGTCGCTTGCGGGGCATGAAATACTGGCGGAGACACTTGTTCGCGCGCTGAAGGAAGACGTGCCTTACCTCGCGCGGGATGGTAATTTTGTCGCCGCCGGATTCCGCGCCGATCTTGATGAATATCGCCGCCTGCGGGATGAGGGTAAGCGCGTGCTGACAGTGATGGAGCAGCAGCTGCGCGGCACCACCGGCATCCCGTCGCTTAAGGTGAAATATAATCAGGTGCTTGGGTATTTTATTGAAATCACGCCCATTCACGAGAAAAAAGTCCCCCCTGAATTTATCCATCGCCAGAGCCTTGCGGGCGCATTGCGCTACAGCACGCCGGAGTTGAATGACACGGCACGGCGTATTGACGAGGCGGCAGATAAGGCGCTCAAGCTTGAATTGCTCGTCTATGAAGAGCTGGTGCAGGCCGTGCTCGCCCAGACGGAAAAACTGCTTGCCGCCGCGCGCGCCGCAGCAGCGCTTGACGCGCTCGCCGGCCTTGCGGAACTTGCCGCAGATGGCGGCTGGGTGGCGCCAGATTTCACCGAGGAGGCACGGTTTGAAGTCACCGCCGGCCGCCACCCGGTGGTGGAAGCGGCACTTACACGCCAGCACCGTGAGTTTATTCCCAATGACTGCACGCTTTTAGAATCTGCGCGGCTCTGGCTCATCACCGGGCCCAATATGGGCGGCAAATCTACGTTCCTGCGCCAGCAGGCACTCATCCTCATCCTCGCGCAGATGGGCGCGTTCGTGCCCGCCACCGCCGCGCGCATCGGCATTGCCGACAGGCTGTTCTGCCGTGTCGGCGCGTCGGATGATCTGGGGCGCGGCCAGTCCACCTTCATGGTGGAGATGGTGGAGACCGCTACCATTCTCAATCAGGCCACGCCCCGCTCGCTCGTGATTATGGATGAAATTGGCCGCGGCACGGCGACCTATGACGGGGTGTCGATTGCCTGGGCGGTGGCGGAACATCTGCACGAGGTCACGCGCTGCCGCGCGCTTTTTGCCACGCATTACCACGAACTGACGGATCTTGCCGCCTCGCTTCCGGGCTTGCGCAATTACCATGCGGCGGTGAAGGAATATCAGGGAAAGCTGGTGTTTCTGCATGAGCTGCGTGCGGGTGCGGCCGATAAATCCTACGGTATTCATGTGGCAGCGCTGGCCGGATTGCCGCCACCCGTGATCACCCGCGCGCGGCAGCTACTCAGGCAGCTCGAGGCCGAGCACCACCTCACCCCGGATGATGTTGATGCGCCGCAACTGCCTCTCACCATGCCGCACGCCTCTGCACCTGTGGCATATGCTGAACTTGCCGCGCGGCTGGAGGCGATTGCGATTGACCATACCACCCCGCGTGAGGCGCTGGATCATCTGGCGGCGCTGAAGGCGCTGCTGCGGTCGGGTTAGGAGATAAGGAGAAAAGATATGTGGTGGATTGCAGTAGCAGTCGTGGCGGCGGGCGCCGCGTTATGGGGGCCAATGGTGAGCAATGTAGAACAGGCCGGTTACACAGTCATAGAAACACATGGGGCGATAGAAATCCGCGACTATGCGCCGATGATTGTAGCGCAGACAGAAGTGTCCGGCGCGCGCGATGAGGCGATTAGTAAAGGCTTCCGCACCATTGCCGATTATATTTTCGGCAATAATACCGCGCAGCAGAAAGTGGCGATGACGGCGCCTGTCATCCAGCAGCCATCTGAGAAAATTGCCATGACCGCGCCTGTGATTCAGCAAGGCGAAGGCGACCAGTGGCAGGTGCGGTTTGTCATGCCATCGGAATACCGCATGGACACACTGCCAACGCCTAAGAATAACGCGGTGGATATCAAAGAAATCCCCGGCAAGCGGTTTGTGGTGATCCGTTTTTCCGGCATGGCGGATGAGGAAATGCTCGCGGAACAGACAACAGCGCTCAACAGCTTCATAAAAGAAAAAGGGCTTGAGCCCCTTTCGCCCCCAGCCTACGCGTTCTTCAACCCGCCCTGGACACTCCCGCCGCTCAGGCGCAATGAGGTGATGGTGGAGGTGGCGGGTCGTTAATCTTATAAGAGGGCTACAGAGGGGCGGGATTTTTTAGGTGTAAAAAGATCTTGCAATCCAAAAATCCGTCACTATAGTCCCGACTCCCTTTGGGAGGCCTGCGCCTGGCGCGGAGCCGCAATCCGCCGCAGAAAACATGGGGTTTTGCTGTATGCGGGCACACCAAAAACGATAAAGGTACCACATGGCTAAGGAAATTACCGGCTATATCAAACTGCAGATTCCTGCAGGTAAAGCCAACCCCGCCCCGCCTATTGGCCCGGCACTCGGTCAGGCTGGCGTTAATATCATGGAATTCTGTAAGCAGTTTAACGCTGCTACCCAGCAGAAAGAAGCGGGTATGCCGATTCCGGTGGTGATTACGGTATATAAAGACCGCTCCTTCACTTTTATCATGAAGCAGCCGCCAGTGAGCTATTTCCTGCTCAAGGCCGCAAAAATTCAAAAAGGCACAGGCACGACGGGCAAAGAGCTGGTCGGCAAGGTGACGAAAGCGCAGCTGCGCGAAATCGCCAAGCAGAAAATGCAGGATATGAACGCCCATGACGAAGACGCGGCCGTGCGGATGATCGCCGGTTCCGCCGTCTCCATGGGCATTGAAGTGGTGGAGGCGTAAATGGCGACGAAACCGGGCAAACGCATCCGCAGCGCGCGCGAACAGGTAAATGCAGAGAAGCTCTATCCGCTTGGTGAAGCGGTGAAGCTGCTCAAAGCCAATGCCAGAACGAAATTTGATGAAACGGTGGATCTGGCGATCAATCTCACGATTGACCCGAAACAATCCGACCAGCAGGTGCGCGGCATGGTGTCGATGCCTAACGGGCTTGGCAAAACCGTGCGCGTGGCCGTATTTGCCAAGGGCGAAAAGGCGGACGCTGCGAAAAAAGCCGGGGCGGATATTGTGGGGGCGGATGACCTCGCCGACATGATCCAGAAGGGTGAGATGAATTTTGATGTCTGCATCGCTTCGCCCGATATGATGGCGCTGGTGGGTAAGGTTGGTAAAATCCTCGGGCCCAAAGGCCTGATGCCCAATCCGAAGCTGGGCACGGTGACGCCGGATGTAGAAAAAGCAGTGAAAACTGCCAAGTCCGGTCAGGTGGAATTCAAGGTCGAAAAGGCCGCAATTATCCATGCGGGCGTGGGTAAGGCAAGCTTCTCCGAGCAGGCGATTGCCGAAAATATCAAAGCCTTTGTCGGTGCGGTCAACCGCGCGAAACCGGCCGGGGTCAAGGGCGCGTTTTTCAAAAAAGTTTCCGTCTCCACCACCATGGGCCCGGGCATCAAGCTCGATCTCGGTGACGTGCTGGCGGCGTAGGGGGCGAGCATGAACCGTACAGAGAAAAAAGCCTGGATTGAAAGCCTCAATGAGGACGCATCGAAGGCAGGCATCATGATCGTCGCCCATTATAAGGGGTTGACGGTGGCGCAGATAAGCCAGCTTCGGGTCGATACGCGCAAAGCGGGTGCCAAGCTGAAAGTGACGAAAAATCTGCTGGCCAAGCGCGCGCTCGTGGGCACGCCTTATGCGAAGCTGGAGCATCTGTTTAAGGGCCCCACCGTTACGGCCTTTGCGAATGAGCCGGTAGCGGCGGCAAAAGTCCTCAGCGATTTTGCGAAAAAGAACGAAAAACTGGTGCTGCTTGGCGGCGCGTTTGGTGAGACGGTCCTTGATAAGGCCGCGATTAATCAGCTGGCAAGCCTGCCGAGCCTGGATGAATTGCGCGCCAAAATCCTGGCGATGCTCAACACGCCCGCGACGCGGATCGCAGGGGTGCTGCAAGCGCCCGCAGGCCAGTTGGCGCGTCTTCACGGGGCGAAGGCAGCAAAAGGCGAGTAAGTGGTAGTAACATTATTTTTTTAACAGGGGTTGATTATGGCAAACTTGAATGAACTGGTGGACAAGCTCTCGGCACTCACGGTGCTTGAGGCGGCAGAACTCTCGAAACTGCTCGAAGAGAAATGGGGCGTTTCAGCCGCCGCTCCCGTAGCGGTAGCAGCAGCTCCGGCAGCGGGCGGCGCAGCAGCAGCGGAAGAAAAAACCGAATTCACGGTGGTTCTGGCCGATAGCGGCGCGAACAAGATCAACGTGATTAAGGAAGTGCGTGCAGTCACCGGTCTTGGCCTGAAAGAAGCCAAAGATCTGGTAGAAGGTGCGCCGAAAACGGTGAAAGAAGGCGTCAGCAAGGAAGAAGCAGAAAAGATCAAGAAACTGCTCACCGATGCAGGTGCCAAAGTTGAGCTTAAATAGCACCATCCGGTAATGCGAGTGTGGGGTGTCTGGGCAGCATATGCTCAGGCGCCCCGTGCCGCATGCGTAACGAAGATACGATACGATAAAAATTGAAGAGCAAGACGACACCAGCCGGTCTAACATTTTAGGCAGGCGTGATTTTGAAGAGGGGATTTATGGCTCAGGCTCAGGCGCATCACCCGCATTCGTTCACTTCCAGAAAACGTATCCGCAAATCATTTGCGACGATGCAATCGGCAACCACCTTGCCGAACCTGATAGAGGTGCAGAAAAACTCCTACGAGCAGTTTCTGCAGATGTTCACCCCCGTGAAAGACCGAAGAAATAACGGCCTGAACGGCGTGCTGCGCTCGGTATTTCCGATCAAGGATTTCTCGGATATCGCTACCCTCGAATATGTACGCTACGAGTTCGACAAGCCCAAGTACGACGTGGAAGAATGCCGTCAGCGCGGCATTAACTATGCCGCCCCCTTGCGCGTGACCTTGCGCCTTATTGTGTGGCTGGTGGATGAGACCACTGGCGCGCGTGAGATCAAAGACATCAAGGAACAAGACGTTTACATGGGCGATATTCCGCTCATGACCGAAAACGGTACGTTTGTAATTAACGGCACCGAGCGCGTGATTGTCTCGCAGATGCACCGCAGCCCGGGTGTGTTCTTCGATCACGACCATGGCAAGACCCATAGCTCGGGCAAGTATCTTTATTCTGCGCGGGTAATTCCATACCGCGGCTCCTGGCTTGATTTTGAGTTTGACGCGAAAGACATCGTCCATGTGCGGATTGACCGCCGCCGCAAACTGCCAGTGACCACGATTCTGCGCGCACTCGGCATGGATAATCAGCAGATTCTGAA
>CANHAG010000094.1 GCA_947458525.1 Rhodospirillaceae bacterium
AAACCGTAGCCGTTCTGGATGAAATCCGCGCCCGGGTGGGCAACGACCCCGAAGCCTGGCTGCCGATCTATTGTGAACGGGTCAGACGCACATGAATCATGCCCCCTTCAGGCGGCGCAACAGATGGGCAAGCATCGGGCTTGCCGGAACAATGTTCGGGCTGGTGATCCTCGCCCCGGGGGTGGCATCCGCCTCAGGAGGGCAGGTTGCCGATTGCAGCCGGTATGACGGGCTAAGCAGCCGGATTGTCGCCTGCACGCAGGAGACACTGCGCAATGCCGGGAACACGCTTTTTACTGACTTTTACCCGATTGTTGCCAATTTTGTCACGGCGGTACTCACTTTCGGGGTGATTGTGTTTGGCATCATGATGGCGCTGGGCATGGTGGAAAAACTCAGCCGGGACGCCATGGTGCTGCTGCTCAAGGTCGCGTTTGTCGCCTATTTCGTGCAGAATGTGGACATGCTCTATGCATGGATTATCACCATGATAGATGCTCTTTCGAATGTGATGTTCACTTTTGCCACCGTGCAGCATCCGACCACCCCGGTCTGTATCATTGACAAAGTATCTGTCTGGGAACGGGTCGATTGCCTGATCGATACACTCATCGGCATCCGCACCGATAACGCCAGCGCTAATGGCCCGGCAAACCGCCAGCTGACTGGCCATGGGCTGATGCGGGGGCTGGTAGCATTCTTCGGCTCTGCCTTTTTTTCCTCGGTGCCGGGATTTATCATCGGCATCATCGGCTTCATGTTTCTTTACACCATGTTGATGTTCATGGTGAAGGCCATGTTTACCTATCTTCTGGCTTATATGGCGGTCATGCTGATGATGCTGGTTGCACCGTTTTTTATGCCCATGGTGCTGTTCCGCGTGACGAAACAGTATTTCGATACCTGGGTGAAATTGATTATCGGCTTTTCCCTCCAGCCGGTCATTATCATCGCTTTTGTCAGTTTTGCCGTGGCCGCGGTGGATGTGGTGGTATTCTCCGGCCAGCGCTCCTTCGTGCGCACCATTGCGGGCGATGCCGCCAAAAGCGGCGGGTTTAATCTCAACACATATCTGGATGGCATCGGCGCCTATTCCACCAGAACCATCGGCCCCGAGATGGTGGGAGAAACTCATGCTCCGGCCGCCCCGCAAGCCAACCGGCAGCGGGGGGTGGCCGGCAATGTGCTGATGACACAATGCGGACAGAATGTGCAGAACGCCGCACGCGGCGGGGTCAATAACGCCGTGGGCGCCGCACAGAATTGCGCAAGAGGCTGGGTCGTCGGGCTGAATCTGCGTGCCATCGACTGGCAGAAAGTCGCCGAGTCGCGCAATCCGCCAGTGCAGGTCTCAGGAACCGGAACGAGGCAGGCCGCCTTCATGAAGGAGTTGATGAGTTCGGCCATTCTAACCGCCGTGATGGTATTCATCGTCAATGCGCTGATGCGTGTTGTGCCCTCTCTTGCCAATGACCTGATCGGCAATGCCTCGCAGACACCCAACCTGTTCGGCCTGGCAAGCAAATGGGATATTCAGGGTCAGGCAACGGGTGCGTCAGAGCGCGTGGTAGCCAATTTCCGAACCATGGTGGGGGGGCGATGATGGCGCGCACCTATCTTCATCACCATGTTCATGCGCTCGGCGCTATCGTGCTGCTGATGCTGGCGCTGCTCTTTATTCTGCATCCCGCATCAGCCCATGCCGAGGCAGGCGCGCCATCTGCCCCAGCTGCTGCCCCTGCCGAGCTGGAAGCTGCGCCTGCCAACGCGGCTGAAGAATCACGAGACCGGTGCAGGAATTACGGTACGCTGGTGGGGGCTGTCGTGCCATGCGTGATCAACATCATCAGCGAGACCGGGGTGGCGCTGGCCAGAAATTTCCGCACGATCACCCTTCCCATCTTCTACGCGTTTCTTACACTGGTGATTATATTTTTTGGCGCCAAAATCTCGCTGGGCGCCCAGAGCGTGGGTAAGGATGCATTTCTGCTGCTGATTAAAATTGCGTTTGTGATTGGTTTTATTGAACTCCTGCCCGACCTGATTCCATCCGTAGCGGGGGCGCTGCGCAACATCATCGGCGTGATTGCCATGACACTTGCGGATCCTGCAGATTTTCACTGTAACGTAAGCGGCCACCTTAGACCGCAAGGTGATCTGCTCTGGGCGCAGATGGATTGCATCCTTGGCAAGTTATTCGGCTATACATTTCAATCGGCCGGCTCCAATGAGCCAAACATGCTGCTGGCCGCCAGCGCCTTCGGCGCGCTTGGTGGGTTTCTGTTCAGCGGTGCGGTCGGATTTTTCGTCTTCATGGGTATTTTGGGGATGCTGATCAACCTTTTTATGATGATCATCCGCACGGTAGGCGCGTATATTAACGGCTTCATTCTGGTGACGCTGCTTATCATGCTGGCGCCCCTTTTTCTCCCGCTTGGCCTGCTGCAGCAAACCACGACCTATTTTGATAAATGGTGGCGATCAATTTTTTCGGCGATGCTCTTACCAGTGCTGGTATCCACATATTTTGTTATTGCCATGCTGATATATGACACCATGCTGTTCAAGCCGGATTCCATGGTGAAAAAACTGTTTGATGCAGAATTCATGCAGCAGGTGCGGGTGGAAAATCAGGCAAGCTGCGGGCCGGCGGTTGTACAGAATCAATCCGTTGCTCAGCAGGGGGCTGGAATGTCAGCTATGTCGCGCCTGATGGATCCCAACATTTTCAACCGCGTGCGCCCGATGTTAAGCGGCAACAATCTTAACTGCGTCAGCCACGCCGCCATGCGCATCGGTCCGCAGGAAATGGAACGGCTCTTTATTCAGCTGATACAGCTACTGATTCTGGTACTGGTACTGCAGAAGGGATTCACGACCATACAGGAAATTACCAGCAGCTTCGGCAGCAGGGCAGTATCCGCCACCTTGGCTCCGGTATCTACTCAGGAAAAAACACTCGAGGATGCATTTTCGAATATGCGTCAGGGGATTCTGGGTGCGCCCACCGGCGGACAGGGCACCTTCGCGCAGGCAAGCGGCACGGATTTCATTCGTGCCATCCCCGGCGCGCTGACAAGTGGCGTGCAAGGATTTATGGGTACCTTCAGTGATGGTCGATTACGTTAACCAGATGAGGCAGATATGTTGCCAAGACATATAACCAGACGAATAACGCCAGCAGGCCGCGTGGCATCAGCCGCCATTATTCTTCTGTTCGGGTGTATCTTCGCCATGGCCATCATGGTCAATACTGCTCTGGCGCAGCCACCGGCCAGCCCCGCTGCCGCTGCACCTGCCGCCCCGAGCGCCGCCGGAGCCGCACAGGGCGGGGGAGGGACATGTACCACCTTTCAGCAGCGCTTGAGGTCAAACACTACCACCACCCTGACCGGAGGCGCCGTGGTGAACTCTTCCAACGGCCTTCTTACCGAGATCTATCTCTTCATCACAGGTGTGGTCGATCAAGCAACTCAGAGGGTCTTTACGAATTTTATTAACAACCCGACCTATCAGATGGCTGTGAATGCGGCAGCCACTCTCATGGTCGTACTTTTCGGTGTGTTTTTCACCATCGGCGTAGTGCAGCCCAGCGCCGGCCAGGTAGTGATCCGCCTCATCAAGTTTGGGGTTGTGTTTGCCGTGGTGGGGCCGGGGGGCTGGCAGTTCTTCTCTGAAACGGCGGTGCGTTTCTTTAATGACGGCACAGATGATCTGGTGCGCCGGATAATTGACATCGCCACGGGTTCTACTTCGCCACCGGGCAGTTCACCGTTTACAGAGCTGGACAAGCTGGGCGCGCAGATTATTCATCCCGACACCCTGAAAATGATACTGGGTGCTGTTACTTCCGGCCCGTATGGCATGGGCATGGCCGGCCTGATGGGTATCGGGTTTTTTGCCTTTCTCTCGATGCTGTTCCAAGCCCTGCGGCTTTATGCGGTGGCCTATGTGATCCGCTCTCTTCTGCTCGGCCTCGCACCAATTTTTATCGTATTCCTCATGTTTGAGAAAACCAAACAGCTATTCATTGTCTGGCTGAATACTCTGATAAGCACCATGCTGCAACCGGTGCTGATGTTTCTTTTCCTCGCCTTCTTCATCGGCATGATCGACGATGCGTCCAGGCGTCTCTTTGGTGAGCTTGAATTATGCTGGGCAGAATTTGACGCTACTGCCGGATCCACCAACCGGATTTCAAACTACCGCTTCAAGGATCGAGACGGCAACGTCATCACCGAGCAGATGACGTTTGAGGGCCCCATTACCTGTGTGCTGAGCGGCCGGACAGATTGCCCGAAATTCCCTGTGGATATTTTGGATCTTCTTACCTTTATCCTGCTGGTTTTTCTGGCATCACGCTTCGCTGAGGTGATTGACCGGGTGGCCAACGAGCTTGCGGGCACTCTGGTTGCCCTTGACACAACCGGCAAGATCGACCAATTGCTCAACAGTACCTTCCGCTCACCCACGGCTTCGCCCCGGTAATAGATAGGAACCCGTATGCGATCGAAGAAATCTCATGCCATGCCCTGGTTCACCGCCGCGCTGGCCTTGCTTCTTCTGGCCGCGTGTGAAAGTGAAAAGGTTGAGGTCATGAAAAGCCCCTGCGCCGGTCTTGAAGGCAGCCCTTGCGGCCCTAAACGCCCGGTGAATGAGTGGTGGCTTCATGCATCAGACGATCAGGCCTAAAGCAGTATTATTGAAGTATTGAAGCAACGCGCGGAACGGCCTATTCCTGCGCGTCTTCATAGCCGTCTTCACTGAGGATACGCTCAACGATGAGTTCCGTTAACTGGTGGCCTTTTTTTTCGGAAACGGTAAAGCGTGTATTATCAAACTCAAATACCGCGCCTTTTTCAGGAATGACCCGCGCATAATGGAGCACCAGCCCGGCAAGCGTGGCCGCGTGATCTTCCGGCAGGTCCCAGTCGAGATGACGGTTGAGATCCCGCACCGTCACGCGGCCTGCCACGCGGTAGGCATGGGCACCGTATGGGATGATTTCGCCCACCCCGCGCGGGTCGTGTTCATCGTCAATTTCACCCACAATTTCTTCGAGAATATCCTCAAGCGTCACAATGCCTTTCCAGGCGCCATATTCATCTACCACGCAGACAAAATGCTTGCGCCTGCTGCGGAAGGTACTGAGCTGGTCGGCAAGTGTCGTCGTCTCTGGTGCAAACCATGGCTTATGCGCAATCTGGCGGATCATCTCGCGCGTCACCCCAATACGCTGCTCGCGGATAAGGCGCAGCAGGTCTTTCATATGCAGAATGCCGACGATATTTTCCGGCTCGTTTTTCCATAGCGGAATACGGCTGTGGTTATAGGCGATGGCCTGAGCAATAATCGCATCCGGCTCGGCACCCAGATCAATCATCTCCACTTCGCTGCGGTGAATCATGATCTGATCCAGCGTGCGTTTGTTCAGATCCAGAATACTGCCCAGCATATCGCGGTCGGTTTTTTCTACTGCCCCTTCGCTGTGGTGCAGCTCTATCGTGCCGCGAATGGCTTCTTCGGCCGTGGCGAGGGATTTGGCCTGCGTTACATCCATGCCGAAGAGGCGCAGAGTACCGCGCACGATCATCTGCACCAGCCGGGTGATCGGCCAGAAAATGCGTATCATGAGGCTGAGCACGGGCGCCACTATCAGCGCCACCCGCTCGGCATGGTGAATCGAAACAGTTTTAGGCAGTACTTCGCCAAAAATGAGGATCACCAGCGTAAGAATTACCGTGGCATAAACGGGGCCAAGCTCTTCACCAAACATCCGCACGCAAATCAGCGTACCAACCGAGGCGGCGGCGATATTGACCACCGTATTGCCAAGCAGAATCGTGCCGATCAGCGCGTCTTTCTTGTCGCGCAGGCGGATGACAAGTCCGGCGCGCTTTAAGCCT
>CANHAG010000095.1 GCA_947458525.1 Rhodospirillaceae bacterium
ACCCCCTATGGCACAGTGCCTTAAGAAGCAAATGAAATATGGAGGGTGTATAGGGTAATCCCGGCATGTTTATGCCAAAAGTTTCACAGAATTGTCACAATTCTTCTGGCAGGAGTTCGCTATAATGCATGGTGAAGTAAACCAGTCGGGGTAATCCGTTTGAGCTACGATGATAACAGTCATTTATCCTCCCGCGAACAGGAGATGCTACGCATTTCCCAAAAAATATCGCACGATTTTTCTCAAGGCATGGCAAGAAGTCAGGGTTCGGATCAGAAATTCCTCGGGTTTATTCCGCCAGAAATTTCAGGTATCGCCACCATGGTGTGGAATGGATCGTTCGCGCTGTTTTCTGATAAAATACGCGAAAAGATTTTCGAGGGCGTACAGTGGGGGGCAAAAAAAGCTGGGTATGGAACTGCACCACATCTGATTCGCAACAGTGCGATTGCCGCGACATCACTGACCGCGATTGCTGCGATTGCACCATTTGTGCAGCCATTTATTACCACACGCCGCGAGCAGCGTCAGGAAATGCTCGACACCGCAAAGCGTATTGCGCCAGTGCTAGATGAAATAAAAGGCAAACACGGGATTGGCGCTTTTGCTTCTGTGAAAGTCACAGATAATGAAATGATCTATGCGCACCGCAAGCGGCTTAGTGCCAGTTTCGGCGTGCACCATACGAGAAATTTGATTGGAACCCTGAAGGCTTCCCCCGTGATTGCGGAGAAGCTCTATGGACTTAAAGGCTATGTGGAGAGTAAAACATCTTCTCTGCACGCGCCTATAGTAACAGGCTCTGCACAGGATAAGATTTCTGCGAATGGTATACTTGCTGTAATTTCTGGTTCGATTGCACCCGCGCTTGATGCAATTGCTGATAATAAAGAAAAACGCTTCAATGCCAACCGGCAGCCCTATTCCGCGCTGGATATGATTCTGACCCTCGAGGGGCAGTTGGGTGACGATAGCCGCGCCAGCAGCTTTTCTCTGCCATCCGGAGGGAGGGGACATCATGGGCGTGATCTTCCGCTCAAGGAATATGTGGCGGAGATTTTACGCCATCACCAGAAAGATATGGAAGCGCTGGATGTGGAATATGTCCCCATTCGCAAGGCGCTGGAACCGCGGCTTGAGGAAATTTCTGGCATTATTGCTGATGCGCTGAAATCCGGTGATTTGAGCGCGCTGGCGCTGGTGCGGCTGGTGGGTGAGGGCCATATCATCAAGAATAAAGGCCGGTCGCTGGCCAAGCCTCAGGATGTGAAAGCGCTGGTGACAAAAATGAGCGCGGCCGGCGCAACCTATAGCCAGCTTGACCCGAAGGAATATTTCGCCGAAGCGGCATTTAATGCCAAGGAACTAAAAGAAGCGCTCGGCACGCTGGAAGGCGAGGAGCGCCTGACCTTTGCCGCCATGGTGCCCGATGCGGTGCTGAAAGAAGTGGGGATGAGCGATAAGGAAGTGAAAGAAATTCGCACAGCAACACTGAAAAGCTATGAAGATACGCTGGGCAAGGCCGTGCTGGGCATGGCGAAGGAAGATAACGCCACGCTACAGGATTATGGGCTGGCGAAAGAGGAAATCACCCTGCTGCGCGAAGCGGCAGAGCGTATCGCGGCCGAAGGCAAAGATGCGGTGCATGAATTGCGCGCCAAACCCGGTAACCCGCAAGGGGCGGGGATGGAACGGATGTTAGTGCAGAGCGCGATTAACCGGATTCACGCGAAGGATACGCATTATCTCGGTAAGTTGGTGGAAAAAGGGGCAGAAGCGGCAAAAAACCTGCCGGAGGAAGCAGAAGGTGACGCGCAGCCTGAAGGCCATGCCAGAAAGCATGCGCGCGGACATTCACACGCCGGCCGCACGCATGCGCGCCGCCACCAGAACCATTATGAAGATCAGGAACTCGGGGCGTAGTGCCGTAACTGAGGATCGTTAGCTTTGCCATGGGAATCCAGAAGTTATAGTAAAGGCTGGATCCCCGCCTGCGCGTGGATGACAAGGTGAGTGGCCGGGCGTTTAGCCAAGAAAACTGTCATCAAACCTTCACACTTCTTGTCCCCCTGATTTGCTAGAATCATCATGTAGGATTCTATGCAACCAGTGTTACAGACAGCACATAACGGATATGCCGTGCTCCCCGGTATGGCGGGAATGCGCGCAGCACAGACCGCCCGCGCATTGCCCCCCACTGCGCCGATGATGGTGCGGCCGCAGAACATTACGGGTGCTGCGATTGCAGGCGTTGCGGTGGATCAGCATGCGCACGTGCGCGCGCTGGAAGAAAAAAACAAAAGCGAACAACGCGCGATTGGTGTGGCGGATAAGGTGGCCATGATCGGGACGGTGGGTCTGCTCGAGTTGGCAAGTAAAGGCTTGTCTCGACTGCTGGCGCTTGGGAGTGCTCCCGAGTCGCGCTGGCGCGCGCGGGTAAATGCGGCGCTTCGCTCGCCCTTTGAGGCGATGAACCGGACAAAACTGAGCGATCTTGGCAGTGGCAGGTTCACACTTGAATTCAGACAAGCGCGGCAAATGCACAAAGCGCGCGGGGGAATTGCCGATGCAAAAATGCTGGAAAGAATCAGTGCGGAAGCCGCAAAATTTCATGCGCAGGATTTGGAACGGGTTGCCGCCGAAACATCACGCACGGTTGAGGCATCCAAGCTGACAGGGGCGCTCGGAAGGTTGGAACAAAAAACCATCATGCGCTTTGCTAACTGGCGCGTAAAGGCAGCGGATGCGCGCATTGCCGGGGAATTACAGACTGCCGCGAATCATCTGACGAAGGCGCCGGAACAGTCATGGCTTAGCAAACTATTTCGTAGATCCTTTACGCAAGCGAACCTGAATGCGTACGCGCCTACGGTAAATGGCATAGGGTCACTGGCAGAAAAATCTGGTGCTACGCTTACTCGAGGAGTGACCCATCAGGCGCATGAACTGAGCCGGCAGATGCTACATGGTACGACGGGTACGGCGCATCTGCAAGGTGCGAGGGCGCTGGAGTCCCTGCATCAGGCGCGTGGTGCTGCGGCTACGGCACAGGGCTGGCGCAATGTGGCTAAGGGTGGATTTGCGCAAGCACTGAAGGCCATACCCCGCAGCCTCGGCCGGATGAATCTGATGCATGGCGCATTTGCTGTGGCCAGCCTTGGTATCATTGCAAGTAAATTTCTTACCACAGGCCGCGAGAACCGGCTGGAACGGGTTGCCCTCACCGATTTCGCCGCCGATGTGTATGGCGTTTCGCCCACGCAGGTGACGCGAGCGATGCTGACCAGCCAAGATGCCCACCCGCTGGTGAAGCAAGCCGCAACGATGAGCACTCGAAATATCAAGGGTCGCTCGGCTTACGGCGTGATTTCAAACGCGGCAGAAGTGATGACGATGGTAACCATGAATTCACCTGTAGGTATGACGCTTTTGCCATATTGTATATTTGGTGATCAAATGCTTAAGGGTTTGCTGATAAATGAACAAAACTCGCTGCAGGCCTATCAGGTGCTGAAACAGGCGGAGACGGGGAAAATCGCGATTGAACCAGCGCAGAAGCAGCAGATGGTGTGCGCGCTGATAGCCGCCGTGCCGGGCATCGCCCGTCAGGGGGGGATTTATAACCGAATGGTCACGCCGATGGCGGCGGAGCTGGTAGAGAAGAATCTGCCGCTGCGCGAAATGGTGCAGACGATTGCCTCGCCGGAGAAGATGCAGGCACTGGCCGAATCCGTACAGGCCAAGATGCCAGCCCCGGCTGCAAAAGTGGCGGCAGCGCATGCCCCGGCCGTGCTGCATGGGGCTGCCCCGGCTGCCAAAGTATCCGCCGCAGATCTTGCCCACCAAGGGCGCGTGAACACCCCGCAGCTCGCCGCTGCAAAAGGATAATGTCACAGAAGCTTCATATTTCTAATCCTCACCTATGGTAAAATACAAGGTGAGGAAGTGTTAATCTATGAAGATCACAGGATCCAGAACTGCCGCGATTGCTGAACCGTTGCATGCACGAATGCAGAAGGCTGCCGGCTGGAATTGGAAAACGATGGCGCTGACAGTTGCGGCGTTTTCAGTGCCGTTCTTGGGAATTTTTGGAATCGGCGTCGGTGTAGGCGCGCTTGCCACTTCCTGGGCAATTGACCGGTATAAAAATAGCATTGTTACCCAAAACAAGAAAAAAGTGCTCGTGGATTATTACCGCGAGCAGATTGCCGCTCAGCTCGGCATTGATCCTTCTCAAGTAAATGTGAATGCGTTGGAGATGGCTGCGCGGGTCAACCCCATGTTCGCCAATATGCTGAATAAGGTGAAAGCAGAACACACGAAAGAAAATTTTGCGCTTGGTTTTGGTTCAATCGCTGGTGGAACAGTGGGATTGATTCCAGGCGTTGGGGCATTGTCCGGTTTAGTGAAAGAAGGTACGGCCGAGACGGTAAAAATGATAACAGGATCGGTTGTAGGGGGGATGGCGGCCAGTTTCTTTAACAAAGATGTGTTATTCACGCAGGATGTGGCCGAGCATATTGATGCCAAGGTGAAGCAGGGCGAAGCGATCACGTCATTCGATGTGATGTTGCTGCGCATCGCGCAGGATGAGAAATTCCAAGCGGCGATTAAAAAGCAAAGCAATAAGCCGTTTCACAAAATGAGCGAGGCTGAGCAGCGCGCGGTGCTGGCCACCATGCCCGGTTTTTATGATGCCGCCGAGCGCGATGCCGAGGCGGTGAATCAGGGGCGGATTACCCAGCAGGATCTGCTGGTGGTCTCGCCCGGCGCGGTGCAGCAACAGACAAGCTGGGCACAGCGCACGGGTGGCCCGCGTGCCGCGCGCGGCTCCTTCACGCAGGCGGTGGAAGCCTCGCGCGGCGGGCCAATACAGATCGACTAGCGCGCTTTTAATCGAAGTATTGACACCCTCACCCCAACCCTCTCCCGCAGTGCAGGAGAGGGGGAAGAAATTGCTCTAATCCCCCTTATCATCTGGAGTCATCTATGAGTTTCGTGGAAGCACAATTCCCGGCGGATATCAGCTATGGGTCATCCGGCGGGCCGGAATATTCAACCGATATTGTCATGACCTATGGCGGGCATGAGCAGCGCAACATCAACTGGTCGCAGGCGCGGGCGCGGTTTAACGTGGCGCATGGGGTAAAAACCAAGGCGCAGCTTGATACGCTGATTACGTTTTTCCGGGCACGCAAGGGCCGCGCGATCGGGTTCCGCTTCAAGGACTGGACGGATTATAAGGCAAGCGCCCAAGTGCTGGGAACGGGTAACGGAACGCTTACGCAGTTTCAGCTGGTGAAGAAATATCAAAGCGGTGCAACAGAGGAGTTGCGGACGATCACCAAGCCCGTAAATGGTACAGTGAAGATTTACTTTAACAGCGCGCTGCAGAATACGGGTTATACGGTAAATTACACCACGGGTCTGGTGATTTTTAATACAGCTCCGGCAAGCGGAGTAGTGGTGACGGCAGATTATGAATTTGACGTGCCCGTGCGGTTTGACACTGACCGCCTGAGCGCCACGCTCGATGCGTATGGGGTGCATTCCTGGCTTGATATTCCTCTTATTGAAGTGAGGCCGTAATGCGCACGCTTTCCGCTGAACTTGCCGCACATCTGGCGCAGGAAGTCACCAGCCTTGCGACCTGCTGGAAGGTCACGCGGCGCGATGGTGCCGTGCTTGGATTTACCGATCATGATGCGAATCTGACCTATCAGAGTGTCATCTATAAAGCCCGCACCGGCATGACGCCCACCGCGGTGAGCACCAGTTTAGGGCTGGCGGTGGATAACCTCGATATCGAAGGGTTTTTGAATGATGATGCGATCACTCAGGAAGAGGTGCTGGCAGGAAAATATGACGATGCGCAGGTGGAAGTTTTTCTGGTGAATTACCA
>CANHAG010000096.1 GCA_947458525.1 Rhodospirillaceae bacterium
AATTGGTCTGGCGGTGCACCGGCTTGCGCCCGAAAAATATTTCGATTTCCATACCAAAATGATGAATTTTGAGGGCCGGGCGGATGAAGCGCAGGCGCTTCTATTTGTCAAAGAAATCGGGCTTGACCCTGAAAAAGTTAAGGCAGAGCTTGCCAAGCCCGACTATGACGCGATGATTGCAAAAGCGCGCGAAGTCGGCACCAGGCTCAATGTTCAAGGCACCCCCACCCTGATTATTGGCGATGAACTCGTGCCCCATGCGCTTGACTATCAGGGGCTGGAAGAGCGCGTGTCGCCATTGCGCTGATAATGAGGACTCTCCGCGCGCCTTTTGTCTGTGATATCTGATAAGGAACACCGCTGGTGGCAAGAAACCTGAATAAAAGTCGTATCGTTTATTCCCGACTGCTCGCGGCGTTGGCGGTACTGCTACTGGTAGTAACCCACCCATACCTGGACAAATCGCTGTGGATTTCTTCGCTGTTTGTGAGTATCGGGCTCTTGCTGGTGTCGTTCTGCGTGATTGGGCGGATTTTTTCGACGGTGTTTCTGGGCGGGCACAAGAATGAGTCTCTCATCGCGTATGGCCCTTTTTCAGTATGCCGTAACCCGCTTTACCTCTTCTCGCTGATTGGGGTGACCGGCATCTGTTTCCTCTCGCTGCGCATCAGCTTTATTATTATCATTCCCTACGTGATGTACCGGGTATATCAGCATCTCATCATGCGCGAGGAGGCGTTTCTGGCGGAAAAATTTGGTGAAGAATATGCCAGCTATTGCGCACGCACACCGCGTTTGTTCCCGAAATTATCGCTCTATATGGCGCCCGAATCCATCACCGTCTATCCGGAGTATCTGCGCCGTGCGCTGCGCGACGGCCTCTGGTGGTTTTCGGCCTATCCAGCGATTGGGCTGGTGTATTTCCTGCAATCGCATGAAATCATCACACCGCTCTTTTTACTGCCTTAGAGCATTGTAGTCATTTGCATAAATAATTACACATAATTATTTATGCGTCTCGCTCGCGGAGTTTACCCCCGCGCAGGCGGGGGCGGCGCAAAACCGCCGCTTATGGCGGACGGTTTTGATACTCACTTGGGCAATAAATTGCTCAAGTGAGTATAGAACGGGCGCCCTCTCCCCTACCCCGCATCACCGCTTTCGGCGAATTGTTTTTTCTTCGCCTCCCACTCGTCATATGCCTGCACGATTTTTTTAGCCAGCGGATGGCGCACCACATCGCCATCACTGAAGCGGATGATATCAATGCCCGGAATATGCTCGATTTTCGGAATACAGTCGGCCAGCCCTGATTTAATATCTTTCGGCAAGTCAATCTGCGAAAGATCTCCCGTAATAATCATGCGCGAACGCTCGCCCATGCGGGTTAAAAACATTTTCATCTGGGTGCGGGTGGTATTCTGCGCTTCGTCGAGAATCACGAAGGCGTTGCTGAAGGTGCGGCCGCGCATGAATGCGAGTGGCGCCAGTTCAATCTCGCCATTATCCATACATTGCTGGACGCGGTCGGCTGGCATCATGTCGAACAGAGCGTCATAAAGCGGGCGCAGATAGGGGTCGATTTTATCTTTGATATCGCCCGGCAAAAACCCGATTTTTTCTCCCGCCTCCACCGCCGGGCGCGAGAGAATAATCCGCTCCACCTTTTTATTGATCAGCTGATAGACCGCCATGGCCACCGCAATATAGGTCTTGCCCGTGCCTGCAGGCCCAAGCGCAAACACCAGCTCGTTATCGTAAAGCGTACGCATGTAATTGGCCTGCACATGGGTATAAGGCGCGATGGTTTTTTTCATGGTGCGGATATAGACATCCGTCTCGATTTCAAGCCCCTCGCGCGCTTTGGGTTTTTTATCGATAATAGGCGGCATGAGGCGCACCGCCGCATCCACCTCATGTTCAGAGATGATCTCGCCCGCTTCAATCTGCTTATAGAGCGTTTCGAGCACCTGCTCGGTCGCTTCAATATCGCGCTTATGGCCGGTGATGGAAATCATATTCCCGCGCGCAACAAGCGTTACGTTCAGTAACAGCTCCAGCCGCCTTAGATGCGCGTCGCGGTCGCCATAAAGCATCGGCAAATGCTGGTTATGCTCAAAAAACACATTCACCGTTTGGTGATCGCGCTGTGCTTTTTTGTCCGGTTTGGCCATCACGCACTCCTGAACATCACAGAGGATTTTACCATGCCAGAGTTTTTTTCGTCTGCCCAGCCAAATGCCACGCTATACACAGATTTTGCGCGTAACAACTTCACCCCCGCAATACCCTGCTTAAGCCATGGCGGGTTTTCTCCCAGTGATGGGGGCGCAGGGCAAGATCGCGCAGTGCCCGGATAGCCGCCACCGAATGCAGCAGCCAGTAAAAGGGAAAGAGCAGCCCGGCTCGGCGCATGCGCGCACTGCCCCAGCCCTGCGCGCGCAGAATCGCCCGGGCAAAGAGCCAGTGGCTGAGTATGCCGCCCAGCAGGGAAACACCACATAACCAGAGCAGCCAGGGCGAAAGGGATGTGGGCAAGAGTCCAAAAGCGGAAATAAAAAACAGCAGCCAGAAAAATGGCGCGAGTAAAAAAGTGATGGCCGGAGCACCTACGAAGAAATGAAAGCCGTAATACCCTACCCGGCCGAGCCGCGCTTTGAGGGCGCGCGTATCACGCGTATAGACCAGCCAGGTTTGCAGATAGCCTTTAATCCAGCGTGCGCGCTGCCTTAGCCACGCGGGAAGCGTAATGGGGGATTCCTCAAGCGTCAACGAATCAAGCATCGCCGTGCGGTAGCCGAAATACCCAAGGCGGATGCCAAGATCCGCATCTTCGGTGACATTGAATGCATCCCACCCACCGACCTCGCGCAGCACTTCCGTACGCAGATGATTGCTGGTGCCACCCAGCGGCAGCGGAATAGAAAGCGACTGCAGCGCCGGCAGCAGCAGGGTGAACAGCACGCCATATTCAATGGCAAACAGGCGGGTGAGGAGGTTTTCGTCGCGGTTATAATAATTGAGCGGCGCCTGAAGACAGGCCACCTCGCGCGGCAGGCGGCGAAAGTTGGCGACCGCTTTTTTCAGCTGATCTGGCGCGGGGATATCTTCCGCATCAAAAATCACCACGAATTCGGCCGTAACTTCAGCAAGTGCCACATTGCACGCCTTGGGCTTCGTGCGTGGCAGGCTGACCGGCACCAGCACGAGATCGCAATATTCTGGCGGCGAGGCTTCTTTTACCGCCTGAATCGTTGCCGCATCATCCTCCTCGCAGATGAGTTTCACATCCAGCAGGTAAGGGGGATATTCAAGCGTCGCAATCGCCCGTAATAACTGGCGGATGGTCGTTGCAGATTCCTGATAAAGCGGCACGAGAATGGCGTAAGGCGGAAGCTCTGCGTCATCGAGCGCGAGGGGGGGAACTGGCGGCGAAAGCGCGCGCCACACAGTATAAAGATGCAGCTTGAACGCAAGAGTAGCGAGGTAAAAAAGATTAACCACCACCAGGAGCGTAAACCAGACATCTTCCCCCGGTATCAGCACCATGAAACCCGCCACCAGCATCAGCCCAAGCAAAATGCGTGACATCTGGCGGCGGGTAAGGGTGTGGGCGGCACTGAGATGGCGGAAACGCCTTGTAAGCCCGAAAATCGCACCACGGGTAAGCCCCACCCGCCCGCGCTGGCGCAGGGCGCGGCGCAGATCGCGCGGTGGCGAGATCACCAGCGCCACAGGCTCGCCGTAATGGGTGGCCGCCCAGTCCGCAAAATTTGCCGAAGCTTCGCTTGTGGCAAGGGTCAGCACCCCCTCCACCCGCCGCCATGGAATAAAATGGCGCGCGCGGTATTCGGGGACATCCCCCGGCGAAAACAGGGCTGCATCAGGCGGCGCGGTATCCAGCAGCACCAGTGGCAGCCGCGCCTGTTCAGCAAGTGCGGCGGTGACCTCGCGCTCAGGCACCAGCCCGTAGCGCGAAAGAATTTCCCCAAGCCGCGCGCGGAATCCGTGTTGCAACCGCACCCCCTCCGCCACGGATGCTTTGTGGGCGGCGCTGCGCGCCAGCAGAATATCACCAAGACGACGCATCGAATTTCCTCAACATTCCCAACGAAAAAGACTGCCCCGCCCCAGTATTCAACCCGTAAAACTCGTTGCCATAAGAAACGTAGAGCGAGTTACCATCATCCAGCGCATAAAAGGCGGTGATGTCGAGCTTGCCCAGATCATAATCCTGCTCGCCATTTTGCTGGAAGAACTGATCTTCGGGAATATGCTCAGCCAGTGTCATATAAAGCGCCGGCACAAGCGACAGCCTCTCCCACAAATGTAGCCCATAGGCCGCATAAGCGCGGTATTGATTTTTCAGCTCCCGACTGCGGATGCGGTAGCCCACGCCAATATCCAGATAATCGCGCGCAGAGAGCGCGGGCAGATTGCGCCCGTAAAGCAGCATCAGCTCGGCATCGGTAGCATCACTGCCGCTTTTGGGCGGGGTGCGCTGCTCATACCAGCTGGGAAGCTTGATAAGCGGCTGCAGGGAGAGTTTGGACGTATCCGAACTGTACATTTCCGTGCGGGCAAAAAATTCGGGATCGGCCAGCCCGATATTATCTACCCCCGACTGGGTCACATAATCAAGGAAGAGATTGGTTCCAATCGTCCAGTTCTCCGTGGCGCCATATTCGCCGTAAAGGTTAAGCTCGTTCTTGCGGAACGTGGGTTGCGAGGTGCGCGTTCCGTCAGGGTTGTAATAATTACTCGCCTGATAATACACATAGCGCGTGCTGATGAGCGCCTCGCCCGGCGGGCGCAGCCATGCACCTGCCAGCGCCGGAACGGGCATCAGCATCAGGGCTAAAACCAGCAGCAATAGAACCATGTATGCGGGTGTAATGGATTCACATGCCCCGGAAAAGCGGAATTGCCGCAGGCATGGTGGCAGGCGGTAACGTGTCACGTTTTGCAATTGATTTGATGTAAAAACACTCTACTGTGCCGGACTGCCTGTTGTGAGAGTGAGAGAGTGTCGGGGTGTAGCGCAGTCCGGTAGCGCACTTGGTTTGGGACCAAGGGGTCGAAGGTTCAAATCCTTTCACCCCGACCACCCCTCGCCCTGCGGGCTTCGGATGGCGCAGCCATAAGGAACCGCACCTTGGGCGTTGGATGCGCTAGAAAGCCGGAGCGAAGCGTAGGTGTAAAACTCCGGATTAATCTGACAGACGGTTATTCATCATGCAGCGATAACGCAGTTATCTAAATGCGGCATGATCAGGCTTTTTTCCTCGGTGATCATCCCGTTCATTCATGGTTTTTCTTGATTTTTTAGGTTATTGATTTTTGGAATACGAAGAATTTTGAGCAGAATATTTCGAAATGCTTTGCCGATTGGGTACATGATCCTTGAAACGGCTTGGGATCGAAAAAGGCGATAATTGATTTTATTCAAAATATCCGACTCTGTGCCCAGCAAAGCCAGCGCATGCATGGCATCGCTGCCATAGTAAAGAGCATCATCAATTTTAAGAACCATGCCCTCGTCAATGTTAAGCTGGCTTTTGGTAATCTCATTCATAATGTCGGATTCTTTGCGGGCATCCACCAAATGCAACGTTATGGATTCTTTTGCCCTGAAAAAATGAACGTAATTCCTGCAGACCGGGCATTCCCCGTCATACACCAGCCATGCTTCTTTCCTGTTGTTAGCCATCTTTTTCAGGCTCCTGCCCGTATCTTCTTGCTCTCTTTTGGGCATTTGCGACCCAATATAGTCATTTGCATAAATAATTACACATCATTATTTATGCGTCCCGCTCGCTACGCGGCGCAAAACCGCCGCTTACGACGGACGGT
>CANHAG010000097.1 GCA_947458525.1 Rhodospirillaceae bacterium
GCCGTTTGACATAGCCGCCATGATCTGCCCCAAGCACAAGAATCTGGTGATTGAAGCCGCGCGCGAGTTTATCGGCCGCAAGCGCCAGATCGCCTGCGATATAGGCATAGGACCCATCGGATTTCAGCACGGCGCGATCCGTATCGTCTCCGTAAGTCGTGGAGCGCAGCAGGAGCTGCTCGCGCGGCTCCCAATCCTCGGGCTTTTTGCCTTTGGGTGGTTCGAGTACACCACGGTAAATCAGGTCATACCCGCGCAAAATCTCAATCGCTGCTTCGATTTTTCCGGCGCTCAGCAAGGCCGCTTCCGAGGTGAAAACCTCATGATGAATGGCCAGATCCGCGAGGTCTTCCTTGATCATCTTCATCATTTCAGCAAGCGCAATCTCGCGGCAAAGGGGCAGCCACTCGGCTTCCGGCGCATCTATCAGTTTTTCCCCGTGCACTACGCGAATCGCCGCGCCTGCGCGTTTCATATACTCACCCGGATATAGGCCTTCTGGAATCTCACCAATCGCTTCGCCGCAGGCCTCGCGGTAGCGCAGATACGCCGAGCACGCGACTTTCTCCACCTGTGCGCCCGCATCGTTGATGTAATATTCGCGGGTGACGTCATAGCCTGCCTTGGCGAGCAGATTTGCCAGCGCATCCCCCACCACTGCGCCCCGCGCATGGCCTACATGCATCGGGCCCGTGGGGTTGGCCGAAACATATTCCACATTCACTTTCTCGCCCCCACCGAGGCGTGAATCACCAAATGCTTCGCCACTATTCAAAATCACCGGCAGCACCCCGCGCCAGATTTCAGGCGCAAGGGTGAGGTTGATGAACCCCGGCCCGGCAATGTTCGCCTGTGTCACGCCCGGCAGTGCTTTGATGCTGGGCAGGAGTGCTTCGGCAATCTGGCGCGGATTCTGCTTCACCTGCCCCGCCAGCACCATGGCGGCATTGGTGGCCATATCGCCATGTGCTTCGTCGCGCGGCGGTTCGAGGGTGATGGCATCCACCACCGCTTCCGGCCATAGGGCCTGCGCTGCAGCGAGAAGATGTTCACGGTAAATGGAAAAAAGATTCATGTGCGCTCCCGCATATCGAAAATCCGCGCATGTTCGTCAAGGGCGAAGCGGTCGGTCATGCCGGCAATGAAATCGGCCACCGTTTCGGCGGTGCGCGCGGTATCTGCCCCATCGGTCTGCGCCTGCCAGATGGTGGGCAGGCAGCCCGGCTCGGCGAGGAAGAAGGTGAATAAATCCCCCATCACCCGCTTTGCCTTGGAGGACATGCGGTTGACGCGGAAATGCCGGTACATATGTTTGAAGAGATAGGTTTTGATGGCGCGGTTCACCTGCTCCATCTCAGGCGAGAATGCTACGAGCGGCGCACCAAGACGGCGCACCGCATCCGCCGAATCCACGCCGTATCTGGCGACATTCTCGCGAGTGGTCGCAATCACATCCGCCACCATGCGGCTGATGAGGCGGCGGATCATTTCATGCGCCTGACGGGAGGTGGTAAGGCCAGAATGCTCCACCCGTATTTCACTCAGCAAATCCCCAAGCATCGGCAGGGCGGCAAGATCGTCAAGGGTAAAAAACCCCGCCCGTAGCCCGTCATCAAGATCGTGATTATTATAGGCGATATCATCCGCAATGGCGGCCACCTGCGCCTCCGCGCCGGCATAAGTATCAAGCTCGAGCGCCACGTGCTCGGGATAGGCGTTAAGGGCGCGGGGAATTTCGCCCACCACCGGCCCGTTATGTTTGGCGATGCCTTCAAGCGT
Organism: Rhodospirillaceae bacterium; assembly: GCA_947458525.1. Classification (GTDB taxonomy): domain Bacteria; phylum Pseudomonadota; class Alphaproteobacteria; order Rickettsiales; family UBA3002; genus JAFLDD01. The sequence goes on from CANHAG010000097.1 coordinate 1,780, forward strand.
TTCCCAGGTGAGGTTCAGCCCGTCAAACCCGGCATAGCGCTGCTCGAGCAGGGTAAGGATGCGGATGGTCTGGGCGTTATGGTCAAACCCGCCAAACGCGCTCATGGCGGCATTCAGCCCCTCCTCCCCCGCATGGCCGAAGGGCGTATGGCCAAGGTCGTGCGCCAGCGCCAGTGCCTCGGCCAGATCTTCGTTGAGCTGAAGATTGCGCGCAATCCCCCGTGCCAGTTGCGAGACTTCGAGCGAATGGGTCAGGCGTGTGCGGTAATGGTCGCCCTCGTGATTCACAAATACCTGCGTTTTATACTCAAGCCGGCGGAAGGCGACGGAATGGATAATCCGGTCGCGGTCGCGCTGATGCGGGTTGCGCATGGGGCACGCGCCTTCCGCAACACGCCGCCCGCGGCTTTGGCCCGGCTGGCTGGCATAAGGCGCAAGGCCATGAGGTTCGGCGTTTTTCATTGGTTGATGCTATAATGGAGGAATCTGGTGGGTGCAACTGTCGCTTCCTTCCAACGTGACACCTCCGGTGAAGATCTGTTGCAACATGCTTGTGGCGTTCTGACGTCGCCAGCTCGGAAATGCCAAGCGAAAAAAGCATGATATTGAATTCACGCGCCTGCTATACTACATTGGCTTTTATGAGCCAGATATTCACGATCTCTGAAAGCGCGCGTGGGCGCATCGCCCATCTTCTTGCCACCGAGCCTGCGGGCGCGCGCCTGCGCGTGGCGGTCGAGGGCGGTGGCTGCTCGGGCTTTCAGTATAAGCTTGATTTTGATACCAGCGCACCCGCTGATGATGACGCGCTGTTTGGTGAAGTGGTGGTGGATGCCACGTCGCTTGAGTATCTCAAAGATTCCATGCTTGATTATGTGGAGTCGCTGGGCACAGCTTCCTTTGAAATCAGAAATCCGCACGCTACCGCCAAATGCGGCTGTGGCAATAGTTTCAGCCTGTAATTGCGCGCATCTGCACCCTCTAAACCCCGCGCCCACCCCCTCTGGATGGCGGCGGGGGAGGGGGTTGGAGCATCTGCTCGTCGATCTTTTTCTTTTTCTGCTCGGCCGCTTTTTCTGCATCACCCCTGACAGGCGTGGCCATGCTGCCTCTGGCACTGGTTCCGGGCATCAAGGGTGGCGGTGTGATTGGCGGAGGCGGCGCTGTTGCTGGCTTTGACTGGAGTGTGCTCTGAATCGTATCTTTCGCCGTGCGCGGGCCGACTGTAGCGGTTTTGATGCCGCTGGTACTGGTAGCGGTCTGAAATCCCATCAGGATGCGCGGGTCGATCTGCTTGACGATATCGGCCGGTGAGGGAGCGGCGGGTTTGGGTGGCGGCACGGCGCCCGGTGGCTGGGTAGCGGCGGGTGCCTGAGTTTTGGGTGCAGCCGCAGGCGCTGGAGTGTTTTGTTGCGGCTGACGCGTTGTTGTTGCGCGCGCCTGCTGTAATTGCTGGCGCCCCGTGCGCCCCCGTGTGGTCGCGGTCTGCTGTGATTCTTTCTTCTCGTCTTTTGTGGCGGCCTGATGCAGGGCAGATTGCTGCATCAGGCGCTGCGCCTGCGCGCGCGTGGCGGCGTCTTCAGCCTGCTGCATCTGGATATTTTTCTGGGTTTGCTCCTGCGTTTTTGTGTTGGTAAGACTCTGGCGTGTGGCCTGCCCGGCGGTGGGTGTTCCGGTCATAAAAGAACTGATATTCTGTTCCACCGAATGCCCAACCAGTGCTGAGGGGCCGGCAATGTTCTGCATACGGCCAAGCACGGTTGAAAACCCGCGCTGGATACGTTCGGCAAGTGCGGCAAAGCGTGTATCCTGCAGCCCGGCAAAATGATTCTGGATGCGGCTGATCTGCGCCGCGATACGCTCTGCCATTTTGGTATTGCGTCTGGAGGTGGCAAGCCTCAGGGCTTCCTCTTTCGACAGAAACCCCATCTGGCCGAAAGCCTGAGTGGCCGACATCACGGCCGGGTGCATCAGAATATCGGGGTCCATCGCCGCGGCAGAGGCCAGCAGTTGATTATAGGTGTTGAGCACATCCTCCATGCTGCCCATGGTGGCCACGTCATCATCCTGCGTGAAATGCAGGCCGTCTAGAATATTTACCTCGCCAAGGCGCAGTTTCAGTTTTTCAAGAATCTGCCGGGCAAGATCAATCGCCTCGCGCTGTACCGATGTGCTGAGTGCGGCGACGCCGCCAATCTTCCCGGCCTGTTCGATGAGAAAATCGCCAAGCGCATCGAGGCGTATGGCAGAGGTTTCCTCGTCCAGGAAGTGAAACTCATCATTCGGAGGTGTGGGGTCGGCCATGCGGCCTCGCGGTTAGGTTTGTGGAGGCGTACCGCCCTGTTGCTGCTCCTGTTGCGCCGCGCCCAGAGCGTAAACGCACAGATCTTCAAACGAGACATTATTTTCCTGACTGATTTTGAACAGTTTCTCGAAACTGTCCATTACGTCCTGCGGGATGGTGCCGCCGCGTTCCGACGAAAGCCACCAGGACTGAAACTGCAGCGGGTGTTTTTTGGGGTTCGGTTCGCCGATATAGACATGGAACGGGTGTTTTACCCCATTAAAGTCACACGGCACGGTAAAACGCTTCATAGACAACCTCCGGAGATATTATAGCAAATCATACTCAAAAGTCATGGCATTCTTGGCGGGTGTGGGGGTTACATCACCCGCGCTTTGGGAAAACGAACGGTAATCGTGGTGGTGCGGTCGGGAAGGGTCTTGATCTCAAGGCTTCCCTGATGCAGGGCAATCAATAGTTTGGCAAGTGCAATACCAAGCCCGGCGGGAGTGCGTGCCAGTGGCGGCAGCATAGCCATGGATTCAGGCAATCTGCGATCGGTGCGACGTTCGGCACCAGCGGCACTATAAGCAAACACAAGCTGCACTTCACCCGCCTTCACCTGCGGGTGCAGCCGCAGTACCTCGCCCGGATCCAGCTGCGGAGCAATATACTCAAGCACAGTGAGTATGAGCTGTTTTACCCGCAAATCATCTGCTCTCAGACGGGGAAGGGGGCGGCTGATATCCAGCGCCACCTCAATGCCACTGAGGTTGCGTTCTTTAAAAATCCGTACCGATTTTTGCAGCGTTGGTATCAGGTCAATTTCCGTATCATTCAGTGCAAGCAGGCCGGTTTCGGCTTCGGAAATGGCTTTCATTTCCTGCAGCATGGCCAGCATCTGCTGTGCCTGCAGAAAAATATCGCGCGCATGCTGCTCATAGCGCGGGTTATTGAGGGGGCCGAAATGCTGGTCCTTCAGCGTTTCAATCCCTGCGAGTATCATCTGCAGCGGTTCGCTTAAATCCTGACTCACATGAGAGAAAAACTCGGCCTTGACCTGATTGGTAATCTGCGCGGCGGATTTGATGCGCAGCAGTTCGGCATTCTTGAGTCGCAACTCGCTTTCCACCCGTTTGCGCTCTTCAATATAATCATACATGCGCCGGATTTCCTGAGCGAGCTGGTAAATTTCAAGGGGGCCGGCGGCAAGGTCTGCCTCAAAGGCATCCCCCTGCATGATGCGTGCAGTGTTTCCGGTCAGATGTATGACCGGCCGAATGATACGCTGGCGCACGATATAGAGTACAAAAAGCAGAAACACCGCGATGACCGCAAGCTGGAGCAGCCGGGGCAGAATCATGGAATAGACGCTGTGCTGTGATGCGGGATTATACGCGATAAACACCACAAACGGGTAGCGGTCGGATACCTGAAAATAGCGGAAGATCTCACCGGGGTGCCACAGGCTGGGCTGGCTCAGCATGGCGCTGCTGTTCTTCTTGAAGTCCCTGCGGAGTAAATCATCAAGCGCAAACATGCGCAGGAAGAATCCCGGCTGCTTCTCTGGCTCCATTACCAAGGATAGCGCCGTGGTCGTCACCGCGAACTCGGTTACCGACTTATTGCCGGCATTGCTTGCGGCGTAAGACAGCTCGCGGATATCAAGGCTGAGGGTGAGCACGCCCATGAACTCGCCATTTTCGCGGGTGATGCCAAGGCTGAGCGGCAGCACCCATTTCTGCGATACCCGGCCTTCAATCGGCC
>CANHAG010000098.1 GCA_947458525.1 Rhodospirillaceae bacterium
CGCTTCGGCACTTGGCTCATAGCCGCATTCTTCCCATAGGGTTTCCAGCCGCTTGAGCGCGTCCCCCAGGGCTTTGCCGGTAAGGCCGCGCGCCATCAGCATCTGCGAGGTCACGGGGAAACGCGGCGCCTGCCACGCATTCGCCCAGGTGAGCTTCTCGCCAATCGCATCAATCACCCCATGCGCACCCGAAAGCAATAGCAGGCGCTGGTAATGATCGATCCCATAACGGCGCAGGAATTTCTGGTGGGTAAGCAGCGCATCTTCTTCAAGCAGCAGGGGCGAAGCAGTGAGCAGGCGCAAAATCTCGCGCTCGCGGTTGCTCAGTTTCCAGCGACTCGCCACCCCATCCGCAAGTGCTGCGGCTTCAGGCATCGGCAGCAGGCTGATAAGCCTCACCCAGGGGTCAGGCGCAAGGGATTCGCGCTGCTCTATCGCCCGCAGCAAGGGCAGGGCGGCGAGTTCAAGGCGGGTGCCAAACAGCGCCTCATCTATTCCGGCGGCAGAAAATTGTTGCAGTGCAAAAACGGGGTCGGGCGCGGCAAGCAGCTTGCGCATTTCCTGCGCAATACGCTCGCCGGAAAGCGCAGCAAGCATCTGCCGATGATCGCGGCAGGCGTTCATCGCCGCCGCATCTGCCGGAGGGTGCGCATGCGTAGCCAGAAACCGGAAAAAACGCAAGATACGCAGCCCGTCTTCCTCAATCCGCAGATTCGCGTTGCCGATAAAACGCAGATGTCCGGCGTGCAGATCCTCTTGCCCGCCGTGATAATCATAGACCTTGCCCGCCGCATCCATATAAAGCGCGTTCATGGTGAAATCGCGCCGCGCGGCATCCTCGCGCCAGTCAGTGGTGAAGGCAACTTCGGCATAGCGCCCGTCACAATGTTCATCGCGGCGCAGGCTGGTCACTTCGATCGCGCGCTCCGGTAATAAAATCGTGAGGGTGCCGTGAGCAATCCCTGTAGGTACGACGCGGAATCCCACCGCTTCTGCCACTTTCTGCATGGCCTCCGGCGTGAGTGTTGTCGCCCCGTCAAGCTCCGCCACAACTCGGCCAAGCAACTGGTCGCGCACGGCCCCGCCCACCAGCCGCAGCTCGCCGCCCGCTGCGCGCGTGGCCGCCATCAACTGGTTGAGGCCGTCTTCCGTGAGCCATGCGGGGGTTGGAATTTTCATCCGGCTGCTCCCATCAACGCCTCCACCACAGCGGCGCGTTTCGCTTCATGTTCAAGTTTGAGTCCGTACGCATCTTTTACATAAAACACATCTACCGCTTTCTGGCCATAGGTGGCGATATGGGCGGAGGTAATCTGTAGCCGCGACGCCTCGAGCGCGCCTAAAATATCATAAAGCAGCCCCAGACGGTCGCGCGCATTGACCTCGATGACGGTCGCCTCACTGCTGACCTGATCATCCAGATACACGGCCGGTTGAATCGCCACCTGACGCCCGGTTTCCAGCACCCGGCGGCGGGGGATTTCGCGGGCAAAATCCAGCCCGTCTTCCCATGCCTGCTGCAGCCATTCGGGCAGTTTGCTTAAACGTTCCGTCTCGGCGAAGGCCTGACGTTTCACATCCTGAATTCCAAGCTCGGCAATCAGCACCCCGTCGCGCCGGGTCATCACCCGGGCGGAAACAATACTGGCGCCCATCATCGCCACTACGCCCACCAGTTTGCGCAACCCGTCGCGCGCGTAGGGCATGGCGGCGGCAATCCGCGTAATGGCGCGAAACGGGTCGGTCGCGATCATCATCACAGGCTGGTGCGGTGCAGCAGCATAGCGCTCGAGCAGTGCAGCATATTCGGGAAGATCCGTGCTCGAGGTGGCGGATTTCATCGCCACCCCCATAGCCGCCATCGAGCGTTCATAAAGCCGCCGCAGCAGTTCGCCTTTCCAGCCATTGTAAATGGTAGGCCCCACGGCGCGGATATCGGCAACCGTCACGAGCAGCAGCAGCTTGAGCCGCTCCGGCGATTGTACTTCACCGATGAGCCGGGCAATGGTCTCGGGGTTATCAAGGTCGCGCTTGAAGGCCACTTCGCTCAGCAGCAGATGGTGGCCGACAAGCCAGGCGGCAAGTGCGGCTTCGTCCTCACTCAGCCCGAGGCGGCGGGCAATGCCAAGCACCAGATGCTCGCCCTTGCTCGCATGGCCGCCGCCCTGACCTTTGGCGATATCATGGCAGAGCATGCCCACATACAGCGCCCGGCGCTGGGTGATTTCCGCCGCTACGCGGGTGGAAAGCGGCAATTCCTGCGCACACTCCCCGGCTTCGATTGCCGCGAGATTGCCAATGGCAACGAGCGTATGTTCATCGACCGTATAGGTGTGGTAGCCGTCATACTGCATCTGGCCGATGATGCCGGAAAATTCGGGGATTAATGCGGCGAGCACCCCGGCCTCATTCATTTTGCGTAAGTATTCTTCCGGTGTTTTGGACGAGAGCAGTAGCGCAAGAAATGCTGCGTTCGCTGCCGCATCGGCAGGAAGTGTGCGCTGCAACATGGGCAGTTCGCGGTGCAGCAACATCACCGCTTTGGGGTGGATGGAAAGCCCCTGTTTCTGCGCCACGGCAAATAATTCAATCGCCAGAGCCGGGCGGCGTTTCAGCGCGTCTGACCTTGGAAACTCAAGCCGCCCGCCTTCAAGGCGGAAGCCCTCGACCATTTTCCCATGTTTAAGCTGCGCTGCAATACCGAGCAGTGGCTTGCGTTTTTTTTCCTCTTCCAGCAGCGCACACAGGGCGGCCGTCAGCGCGCCTACTTCGCGCGTGAACTGGAAATAGCGGAACATGAAACGCTCGGCCTTCTGCTGCGCCGTGGCCCCGCGGAATGTAAGCAGCGGGGCGAGTATTGTCTGCATATCAAAGGTCAGCCGCTCTTCTGCCCGCCCGCGCACCAGATGCAGATGGGCGCGCACGGTAGAAAAAAACAGATAGGCGCGCTGGAATTGCCGCCATTCATGAAGCGTCAGCAGCCCGCGCGACACCGCCTGACGCATGGTGCCTTTGCCATAGCAATATTCAACGAGCCAGAGCAGGGTCTGCAGGTCGCGCAAGCCGCCCTTGCCCTCCTTCACCTGCGGCTCGAGCAGAAAGCGCGAATCGCCATATTTCGCATGGCGCTGATCGCGTTCGGCAAGTTTGGCTTCCACAAATTGCAGCGGCTCACTGCCGATGATTTTCCCAAGGCGGCGCTTCAGGCGGGTCAGCAGCGCCTTATCGCCCGCCACAAGCCTGAGATGCAGAAAACTGGTCGCGACCGTATGATCATTTACGGCTTCTTCCAGCGCTTCTTCCACCGTATATACGGATTGCGCGACGTGCAGTTTGAGGTTCCATAGCGGATAAAGCCAGGGGATGAGCGCGGCCGGGTCACGTGGTTTTTCTGCCACCAGCACCAGCAAATCGATATCAGAAAAAGGCAACAGCTCGCCGCGCCCATAGCCGCCGATGGCGATAATCGCCATGCCGCGCGCGCCGCTTCTGGCGTAAAGCGCTTGAATCAGCGTGTCCATCCCGCGGGTCAGTGCACGCCAGAGCGTGCGGATCAGCCCGCCGCGAAGAAAATGCTGGCAGGCCGCGTCGCGGGCGGCTAGGTAGGTGGCAATGGCGTCGTCTTTCATCGCGCCAGTCTAGCGGAAGCGCGCATGACCTCCAAATTTTTTCCTCACCGGCCTTATCTGCGCGGAGTGCTATTCATGGTCGCCTCGACCGCCAGCTTCTCGCTGATGAATGTATTTATCCGCATGGGGGCGGAGGATATTCCCGTCACCATGCAGGTGTTTCTGCGCAATTTTCTGACCGTGCTGGTGCTGCTGCCGCTTGCCTTTAGGAATGATTTCGCGCTGCTTAGAACGAAGCGCATTCATAGCCATTTCTGGCGGGCAACTGTTGGCGTTATCGGCATGCAGGTCTGGTTTTACTGTGTTTCCATCCTGCCGCTTAATCAGGCGACGGCGCTTAGCTTCACCGCCCCGATTTTCACCACGCTGGTCGCGGTGCTGCTGCTGAAAGAAAAAGCGGATCTCTGGCGCTGGCTCGGGGTTGGCGCGAGTTTTCTCGGGGTGATGATCATCCTCCAGCCGGGGGGCGGGTTTACCTGGCAATCCCTCCTTGTGCTGCTGGCTACCTCCATGTGGGCGCTGGCGGGCGTGCTTGTGAAATCCCTCACGAGCACAGAAACGCCGCTACGTATCGTGTTTTTCATGAGTATGTTCATGGCGCTCTGGTCGCTGCCGCCGGCACTTTATCACTGGCGCTGGCCTGCGCCAGAGGCCTGGGTGGTTCTTCTGGCCATGGCTATGACTGCGTTTTTTGCCCAGTGGCTGCTGGCGAAAGCCTATAAAGAGACGGAAGTAGTCAAGCTCGTGCCGTTTGATTTCGGCCGGCTGATATTTACCGCCCTCTTCGCCTATATCGCTTTTGGTGAGACCAGCCATCTGCATACCTGGATTGGCGCGGCGATTATTCTTGGCTGCGCACTCATCGCCATTCGGCGTGATGCAAAATCCTCTGCTGCGCCGGTTTCCGGCTGAGTGCCCATCAGTTTCACGCAATCGCTTGACCTTGCGCGCGCGAAGCCTGACAGTTACAACCTATGGCACGCCCGGAACTTCGAAAAACAAAACTGACCGATGCGCTTCTGGCGCTCAGGCGGGTCATGGGCTATGTGCTGCTGTTTTCGCTGGCGCTCAATCTCCTGTCGCTGCTCCTGCCGATTTATTCCATGCAGGTCTTTGACCGGGTGATGACGAGCCACTCGCTCGACACGCTCTTCGCCCTTACCCTTGTGGTGCTGGTTGGGTATGGGTTTTTTGGCCTTATTTTCACGCTGCGTTCGGCCGTCATTGCCCGGGTGCTTGAATGGCTGGAGGCGAAGCTCACGCCCGAACTGCTTGAACAGGCCATCCGCAGCGCGTCGGAAGCGCGGCTGCCTTCGGCGGCGGAGCCGCTGCGCGAACTGCAGACGGTACGCAATTTTATCGCCGGCCCGTTGATGATGCTGCTGGATCTGCCCTTCGCGCTGATTTTCCTTCTCGTCGTAGCACTCATACAGCCGCTGCTTGGGCTTGTGACTCTCATTGGCATGGTGCTGATTGCGCTTGCCGCACTCGCCAATGAATATGCAACACGGCAACCGCTGCGCCATGCCACGAAGCATCAGGTAGAAAGCCTGCTCTATGCCGACCGGCTGGGCGCGCAGGCCGAGGCCATTGAGGCTATGGGCATGCGCCGCGCGGTGCTTGCCAACTGGGAAACCTCTTACCGCGAAGGATTAACACATCAGGAGCTGGCGCAGAATCGCAGCGCGCTGCTGCAGGGGTTGAGCCGTAGTCTGCGCCTCATTCTGCAGTTGCTGGTGCTGGGGCTTGGCGCGTGGCTTGCGCTTTACCAGCAATTATCTCCCGGCGGGCTGGTGGCGGTATCTATTCTCGCTGCCCGAGCGCTGGCGCCATTTGAGAATGTGCTGTTTCTCTATAAACAGATTACCCTCACGCGGGATGCGTATCTGCGGCTTGAGCGCTTTCTTGCCAATGCGCCCGCTCCCCGCGGGGCGACGGCGCTACCGGTGCCGCAGGGGCGGGTGGAGGTGGAGGGGCTTAGCTATAGCCCGCCCGGCCGCGCGCCCATTCTGCGCGGGGTTGGTTTTCGCCTCAATCCGGGCGAGAGTCTGGGGATTATTGGCCCGGCGGCCGCGGGGAAATCAACGCTGGCCAAATGTCTGGTTGGGGTATTGCCGCCAAGCCATGGGCTGGTGCGGCTGGACGGGGCAGATACCTACCACTGGTCGCGCGA
>CANHAG010000099.1 GCA_947458525.1 Rhodospirillaceae bacterium
CCTTCAACACCGCGATGATCTGCTCTTCACTGAAACGCTTCTTCATGGTCTGCTCCTCGCCCCATCCTAGGGCCATTAGGGTTACAGACTCTACCTGAAACTGACTCAGTTTACGGGGAGCAGGTCAGGAGGGACATCAGACACAGAATCCCGCTGGTATAATGTTTAAGGTTGTTATTCGTTCAACTACGCAGACCCTACCAGAAAACAGTTAACACTTCGTAAACGGGCGGGAATTATTTATACGCATTCAGGGCAAACTCAACGCGCTGGCGCAGGGTGAATGAGCGAATATCCACCGCATCCACCTTTTCGGTGCGGGTAATAAGGCCGCAGCGATTGGCAATCTGAATCGCAATACCGGGGCGGGCATTGGCCTCAAGCACCATGGGGCCTTTTTCTTTATCCAGCACAATATCCACGCCGACGTAACCCAGCTTCGTGATGTCGTAGAACTTGCTCGCCATCTCAAGCAGAAAGGGCCAGCGCGGAATCTGCCGACCGGCGAGGGGTTTAAGCGTTTCGGGATGTTCATTGACAAACCGGCTGCCCTGCACGCCATACATGGTGACGCCGTCGGCCATGCGGATGCCCACCCCGATGCCGCCTTTATGCAGATTGGCCTTGCCGTCGGACTTGCGGGTGGGCAGGCGCAGCATGGCCATGACGGGGATGCCTTTATAGACGATGATGCGGATATCGGGCACGCCCTGATAGGTAATCTCGTTAAAAATCGGGTCAAACCGCACCATATATTCGAGGATGGCTTTGTCAGACGAGCCCGACATGGAATACATGCCGCCCAGAATATTGGTGATGTAATACTGCATATCTCCGGCTGAGACCAACTCGCCGCTGGCTTTGAGGAAATTGCCACCCATCACGTCTTTGATGACAGTGATGCCCTCGCCCCCTGAGCCACGGCAGGGCTTGATCACGAACTCTTTGTGCGGCGCAGCAATTTCTGCCACCTGCCCCGCCTGATTGATAAACTCAATCACCCCGTAAAGCTCGGGCACCTGAATCCCCGCTTCAAGCGCGAGTTTTTTGGTGAGGAGTTTATCATCCACCAGCGGATAAAACCGCCTGCGATTATTGGGAAAAATAAAATCCCGGTTCCGGGCATTGATGCCCATGATTTTATACCGGCCAAGACTTTCGGGGAGGGTGAACATGGTGGTGACTCGGGACTCGGGACTCGGGACTCGGGGCTCGTCAAACAATCTTCGAGCCACAAGTCACGAGTCACGAGCCCCGTTCTTCTCCTTCTTCTCCAGCTCCGCCAGACTACGCTGAAGCTGGCGGAAGCGGATATATTCGGTGAGTTTATAATGGTTATAGCGGCCAAGTAACATGGTGAGCGCCAGCACGACGAGCAGCAACTCGGGAAAAGCAAACATGAGATAGCCAAGCGTGGCGTTATTCATGGCGAAATAGGCGATGATCGCGCAGAACATACTGCTGAGCCCGGTTTTAAGTGCTTCGTCGGAGCCGTATTCCTCCCACAGCAGGGTCATGCGTTCGATCGTCATGGTGAGTACGACAATGGGGAAAAGCGAAATGGAAAGCCCCACCACCAGCCCGAGCTGATTGGTGATCATGGCCAGCAGGCTCAGCACAATCACCACCACGGTGAGCACCGAGGCGAGGCGAGGCACAAGCAGTAACTTCAGATGGTCAAAATAATTGCGGATGAATAAACCCAGCGCCACCACCAGCGTAAAGAGCAGGATACCTGAGAGTAACCCGGTTTCACGAAATGCCAGCGCGACCAGCACCGGCATGAAGGTACCGAAGGTTTTAAGCCCCACCACCTGCCGCAGAAAGGCCAGCACCAGCCCACCCACCGGCAGCATGAGCAGCACGCCGAATACCAGCTGCGCATCAAGCGGCAGGTTGTAAAAGGAGAAGGTGAGGAACAGATCGGCCAGCTGGCCGCTTTTCCAGATGGCACGGGTGAGGGCGTTGTTGGTGTTCTGGCGCACGGCGATCATCGCTTCCGCCCGCGCATTACCCTCAAGACTGTAAAGCGCGCGGTCGCCATACCACCAGACGATATAACGGTCTTTCAGCCCGAAGCTCTGATGCACCGGGTCAATCCCCACCCATTCGCCTTTGAGATAGACTTCAAGCCACTGCATCATGGTGGCGCGGCGTTCGCCTTCGGTGAGCGCCAGCCCATGCGCAATACGGGTGGGAATACCGTCCGCCGCCAGCAGCAGCGAGGCGATTTCCACTGCAGTGACATTCTGCCCTACCGCGTCGCGCACCAGCTGTACCCGGTCATCGGCCGCGTCACGCGCAAGCTTGGTGATTTCGCGCACGAAGGTGCGGGGCGAGGCGGATTTTTCGCGCGCCTCAGCAATCAGCGCATCCACCGCCACATATATCGGAGCATCCTGCTCACCCTCTTCCAGCTTGGGGCGGTTTTTTTTGCTGTAGGGTGAATCGGGTTCGGGTGGGGCTTCCTCTGCTGCCTGCGCAGTGGGGGAATCAAGCTCATACACCACGGCGCGGTAGAATATCGTTTCCTTACTATCCATGCGCCGTTTCGAGAACACGGCGGCGCGGTTGCCCTCGTCATCCGTCTCGGTGATCTCGTAGCCAAACCCGCGGGCGACGATATTCTCATCCACCAGCACAAACCGTTCCGAATGGTGCGGCAGCTGCAGGTTAAACACCACCGGCTTGTCGCCCTGCCGCCACGGGTTTTTCGAGGCAAGATCGACCCGTGCCTCCACATACCAGCTTTTATAGGTGGTGTCGGGGGTGAGCGGAAATTCAAGCGTGAAATGCTTATAGAGCATCATGAAGATGCCAAGCCCTGCCAGAATCAGCGCCACAACCCATACTTGCAGGCTACGCATTTGTTTTTCCTATGGTTTTGCCTCGCAGCGCGGGCGCGAGGTGAAGGTACGCGACGGATCCACCGCCAGCCGCGCATGCTCCATCATATTGCGGCCAACCAGCACCGGGTAAATGAAGTTTTCGCGGTTGGCAAGGTTCACTTCTTCCTTAATCCATTTTCCGGCGAGGCAGAAGGTCATCTCAATCACCGGCCGGCGCAGATAGCCGCCGCCTTTTTTCTTGATGCGCACATAGCGCAGAATCGCCCGCTCAAACGTGCTGGCGCTGCCTGTTTTCTCATCGCGCACACTGAATACTATGATCTCTCCTGTGCGCTTGTGCTTGATTTTCTTGCCCTCCTTGCGGATATCGATCACCTCCGCATCAATCGACGATGTCTTGGCGCCGGTATCGAGCTTGGCTTTGAAGGCTACCTCCACCCCGTCGATCTTCACCTCCTCCACCCAGCCGAGAATGGTCGGGGGCTTGGCCAGCGCAGGGGAGGCCAACACTATCAGCATCAAAGAGGAATATAAAATCTGGCGTGACATACACAATCTCAATTGAAAGCAGGCACAAGAAGCAGAGCCGGCAGGCGAAGTCCACCGAAACTTAGCGTGGGTGCAGAGCCAGCTGCCAAATGTATGGATGTAGCCATAGCAACACACCTGCTTTTTAGTGCATTCGTTATGCGCGGCGCCCTATATCAAAAACTACCCTGCACTTCCAGTATTATGTAAATAATCTATCCAGTGTTTGTGTGGGGAAATTTGGCTTCTTCCTGCTATTTGTTTATGCACAAATGAACTGTTAATGAGTGAGATGATGCATATCACGCCCCTGCTGCCAGAAGACGAGTTGCTCAAGCTGCCCATACTGGCTTTGCCCGGAACGGCTGGTAATGAAGAAGTGCGCTATACGGCGCTGCAGAACCTCATGTTGCCTTACAGCGATGCAATCCACCTTGTCTGGTGGGCATTGCTTGTGGCGACGCTGGGATTTCTGATCGTACGTTATCTTCTATGGGCACGGCTCGCGGATAATACCCTCCCGGCAGCGCCGGAACCACAGCCGCCCATGCACCGGTCAGGAATTCTCGGGATCTATTACCGGGTATTCAGTATCGGAGAAATTGACCGTGACCCCTTGCTGCGATGGGCAGGCGGCGCAATTCTGCTTGGATTTCTTGCATCTTTCTCTCAGTGGCAGACCAACCCGCAGATTGCAGGCTACGGAAACCTGTGCTGGCCATTTTTTCAGCAATGTCGTGACTGGATCTTTCTGGAAGGACTGCCCGCCAGTTACATGCAGATGATTTTTTTCATGGGGCTCTTTACCCTGATTATCACCGCCGCCTATGCACTTGCAACCCGCCGAACAGTTCTGGCACATGGTTGTATAGCTTTGTTATATATAGCGAAAGCGTATTTCACGCTGATCAATTTCAAGTTCAACGGCAATTACGATTATTACCATACCGTTTTTGGCATCGTCTTTTTATTACTTCCCCATAAACGATTTTTTATGTCGCTCAGCATCGTGATGCTTTACACGCTTTCTACGGTGGCAAAAATTCATCCAAGCTGGACGTTTGGCCTTTATTTCACGCCGCTTGCTCCGGGTATGCCGATTTTCCCCAATCCCATAGTTCCGCTGATGACGAATCTGGTGATTTTCATGGAAATGATCATGGCCTGGTTCCTGTTCAGCAGGCGTGTCTGGTTGCAGCGGAGTGTTTTTGCTTTTTTCTGCCTTTTCCACCTCTATTCCGGCATGATGGTGGATTACCACTATCCAACCATCGTCATGCCCATGCTGATTATCTGTTTTGGCGGCATGTTTCGACCATTCTCCCACGTGCCGCGTGACCGGGCATCGCTTCCCGGGTGGTTGCTGATGGCAGTCCTATGGTCATTACAGCTGATTCAACTGACAATCCCGGGAGATGCCAAACTTACGCTCGAGGGAAATTTTTATGGGCTGTATATGTTCGAGGCAAACCATCAATGTCAGGTAACCATCACGAATGCGGACGGGGTGCTTCTCGAACAGGAAGCCAGCACCCGTGCCCGCAGTCGCTGCAATCCGTGGAGTTATCTAAGCCATGCTCAATACAGATATTGCCATCTGGATCCCAAGCCGGTCTTGAGATTCTCGATGATTCACAGCATCAATGGCGGCCCCTTTTATAAAATCATTGATGAGCCAGACCTGTGCAGTCTGACCTATCATCCTTTCAAACGCAATCTCTGGATAAAAGACGCCACAACCGCTCCGGCAGTGGCGCGCCCGTTAAAAAATTACTATTACTGAACGAAAATACACTTGCCGCGCGCTCAGTAAAACCAGGAAGAGTTCATTTTTATCTGATGGACGGAATCACATAAATGGTGCCGCTGATAAGAATCGAACTTACGACCCCGTCATTACCAATGACGTGCTCTACCACTGAGCTACAGCGGCCCAAATAGGCTAACCGGGGGCGTATGCCACAAAGCCTCCTTGCCTGCAAGTGGTGTTTTATGCTACATTTGTCGGAAATAAGGCGCATCAAAAATGGCATCCACACAAGCTTCCTCCGGCAGCAATCCGCGCCAGAAAAAGCGCGCGGCGGCGCTTAAGCGCAATCTTGTCAGGCGTAAGGTAGCCGTTCACCGTCTACCGTTCACCGTTGACCGTTCACCGTTTACCGCTGTGAAGGCGCCAGTCCCAAGCGCAGAAACATCTGACGTAACGAACCAGCATCAGCGCCTGGAAGATCAGAAAAACACCGCTCGGCCAACGGTGAACGGTGAACGGTGAACCATGTCTGATGACGCCAAGCACCGCAAGCAGATCAAAAAGAAACTTCAGAATCTGAAGAACCGGCATCATCAGATTATTTTTCAGCATGCCGAACAGCATGGCCGCGAGCGGGATCTGGAGCGCGAGCGTGAGGAGGGC
>CANHAG010000100.1 GCA_947458525.1 Rhodospirillaceae bacterium
ACCAGAAATGCCCGCGCTCCTGCGTGCGCGTGGCAAGATAGGTGGGTACGCCATAAGCGGCGCGCTCATCATCCACCGCGAGCGAGCGGCCGGGGGTGAGCGGAATGCCGAGCGCGCCTCTGGCCATCTCAGTGCCGGGCGAGAGCTTAAAGAAGATGTAAGACGGGTTGGTGTTCATAATGCGCTGCGCTTCTTCGGGGTTGGCATAAAGCCAGGCGCGGATGGTTTGCAGCGTGACCTGCTCGAGCCTGCCTTCGTCTTTCAGCGTTCGGCCGATTGCCCAGTAATTATGGCCGTTCTGCCCGGCATATTGCAGCCCGATGATTCTGCCATCCGGAAGGCGCACTTTGCCCGAGCCTTGAATATGTAGGAAAAACAACATCACCGGATCTTCCACATAAAGCAGCACCGGCGCGCGGCCTTTGAGCGCACCCGCCTCAATCTCGGCGCGGGAAGGGTAGGGCGCGCCGCCTCTGGGGATACCATAGACCGGCGTCTGGTAGCGCCCCTCGCGCCGCAGCGACCCATGCAGGAGCGGCTCATAATAACCGGTCAGGCGACCTAGACTATTTGCTGGCATGGCTACGCGGTAGGGGGTGAAATTCGCCTCAAAAAATCCGCGCGCTTCTTCATCGGTCGGGTTCTCAAGCCTTGCCGCTGCCGCACAGGTTTTCCTCCAGCCATCCGGTACACCGATTTGCTCGCCGGTACGGGTAGTATAAAAATTCGCGCGTTTCGCTTTCACCCGGCAGGATTCCACAAACATCCGGTAGGGTTCGGCGTGGTGATCCTGCGACCAGCCGGGCAGGTCGTCATAGGTCACTTCGCTCAGCTGCGCCCGGTAAGGGTCACCCCAGCTCGCGCAGCCGGCAAGCAGCAGCAATCCGGCAATGGCAACAAGGCGGCGCATCCCGGCCCCCCTTAGGTTCCGCTGATAAGCCAGTTGGGGCTTGCGGATGCGAGCTCACGGGTGAAGCTCCATTCATCTGCCACCGTTTCAATGGCGCCCGGGTCACCCTCAATAATAGTGCCCGATTCGTCGCGCACGAGATGAATCTGCTCGCTGGTGAAGGCTACCGTCAGCTCCGCCACCCGACCGCGCAGCTCGGCCTTGGTGATCCGGCATTCGGTGATGGCAACGAGCGTGGTATCACGGCGCTGGCGCAAGGTTTCCTGATGTTGAAGCACCGCCTCGAACTTGGCGAAAATCGCCGGATCGAGCAGCATGCCCAGCGTTTCGCGGTCATGGGTGCTGAAGGCTTTCACCACCATTTCAAAGGCGAGTTTGGCGCCTTGCAGAAATTCGTCCGGTGAAAATTCCGCTTCCACTGCTTTCATCGCCTTGAATCTGGCCTCAAGCTCCGGGGCGTGCTGCATGGCCGGGGCGGCGGCGGCGGGCTTTGTCTTTTCCCGCTCCGCCACGCGGATGACAGGCTCAAGCGGATCGGTGGGGGTCGCAGGCGGTTGAATGCTTGAAGGATCGCGCCCCGACTGCTCGCCCAGCATCGCGCGGTAGCGCAGAATAATAAAGGCCGCAATGGCACCAATCACTATAATATCGCCGTAGCCGAAGCCTTCCACACTATGCTCCCATGTTTGTCATCTTTTCAACTACGTCACCATGAAAAGCAAATAGTGATAGACGCTGCTGAAGCGCCTGATATAGAGAAATCCATCACAAGTTACAAGGACACTTATGGTCACAGCTTCCGAAGAAACTCCCCCCGCAAGCGGCGGTGCCGAGCCGAAAGAACCCACCCCGCAGGGCGGCGCGTCGATCGCGCTGCGTGCGCAATATATCAAGGACCTGTCATTTGAAAATCCGCGTGCGCCGCAAAGCCTGTTCTCGCTCAAGGAACCGCCGCAGATGGAGGTGAGCATCAATCTGGGCGCCCAGCGTCTGGATGAGGCGGTGTTTGAACTCGCCATTCAGATCAATGCCCGCGCCATCAGCGAAAACGCGACCCTGTTTATGATAGACCTTGTCTATGGCGGGGTGTTTGAGGTGAAAAACGTGCCGGAAGAAGCGCTTGATCAGGTGGTGTTCATTCAGGGCGGGTTTCTGCTTTACCCCTTCGCCCGCCGGGTGATTGTGGATATCACGCGCGATGGTGGCTTCCCCCCGCTGCAGATGGATCCGATCGATTTCTTCTCGCTGTATAATCAGCAGCGCGGCAACGCGGGCGCGGTAAAAGGGAACGCGTAGGCGAACCTCTTCCGCTGTTATTTTCCCGGGCTTTTTACTCCACCCAGCCCGTATACCTGCGGCGGCGGCACCACAGCCAGATAAAATTTTGCCAGAAACGTAAAAATCCCGCGAATCCCCATGAATGTGGCAGAAATTCTTGCTAGTCTTGCCGCCATGAATCCTGCTCCTGACAGCCTCAATGCTGAGATGACGAAGAAAATCGTCGTTGATTATCTGCGCAACCATCCCGGGTTTCTCATGGAAAATCCGGAAGTGCTCGAGTCCCTGATTCCCCCGGCACAGAATCACGGCGGCGGGGTGGTGGATTTCCAGTTCTTCGCCATTGATAATCTGCGCCGGGGCATGGGGAGGATGAAGGAACGTTTCCAGCATCTCGTCGCCTCGGCGCGCGATAATATATCGGTGCAGCAGCAGGTGCACAGGGCGGTGCTGTCGATTCTCAAGGCGGAAACCCTTGAACAACTGCTCGACGTGCTGGCAAGCGATCTTGTCACCTGGTTCGATGTGGATGTGGTCAGGCTTGCCATGGAATCGGAAATGGCCGGGCTGAAAGACACCTATTACTCAGAAGGCAATTACTCCGGGATCTGTTTTGTGCCCAGCGGCACGACCAACGCGGCGCTCCTTAACGAGAAAGTCCGGCTTATTGCCGATACTCAGGCCGAGCCGCCGATCGGGTTTGAAATGATTTTTGCCGATTGCTCCTCCCTTGTACGCTCCTGCGCCCTGCTCAGGCTTGAGATGCCCGAGACTTCGCCCCCTGCCCTGCTGGCGTTTGGTGTGCGCGATTCGCAGCATTTTACCCCCGGTCAGGGCAATGAGTTGCTGAGTTTCCTCGCCGCGGTGATGAGTACGGTACTCACACGCTGCCTGAAGCGCGAAGATATGCCCGTATAATGCGGCAGGGCACTTGCCGTGCCCAAGCATTTTGATTATGAACACACCATGACCTCCGCCCCCCTTGCTCCCGAAATTGGCCGCTATATGCGCGGCTGGCTCAAGGAAATGCAGTCCATCAAGCGCCAGTCGGCGCATAGTGTCACGGCCTATCTGCATGATGTGAGCGGGTTCCTTGCTTTCCTCGCGCAACATACTGGCGGCACGGTGGATGCGGCAACCTTACGCACACTCAGCGAGCGTGATATGCGCGGCTGGCTGGCCTTCCGCTTAAAGCGCGGCTACGCCAAAAGCTCGAACGCGCGCGCGATTTCAGCCGTGAAAAGTTTTTTCCGTTTTCTGCACCGGTTCGCGGAACTTGAAAATGCGGCGATTCTTTCCGTCTCCGCCCCGAAGCTCGATAAACCTTTGCCCAAAGCCCCGAGCGAATCGCAAACTGAAACGGCGCTTGAGGGGCTCTTTGAATTTGACCGCACGGCCTGGGTCAATGCCCGCAACCATGCGCTGGGCATTCTGCTTTACGGTACCGGTCTGCGCATCAGCGAGGCGCTGGCCTTAACGGTCGGTGATATCCGTGGTAAAGACTCCCTCAAAATCCGCGGCAAGGGCGGCAGGGAGCGCGTCGTGCCCATCCTCCCCATTATCAGGAGTGCGGTGGAAGATTACCTCACCCGCTCGCCCTTCCATCAGGAGGCAGGGAACGATGCGCCGATTTTTTACGGCGCGCGCGGCAAGCCGATGAAACCGGCAATCTTCCAGCGCCTTGTGCGCGATCTGCGCCGCCAGCTGGGTCTGCCTGAAAGCCTGACCCCTCACGCGCTGCGCCATGCTTTTGCCACCCACCTGCTGGCACACGGGGCGGAGCTGCGCGAGATTCAGGAGCTGCTTGGCCATGTCTCTCTTTCCACCACCCAGCGCTATACCCATATTGATGCAGCACGGCTGATGGAGGCCTATAAAAACGCCCATCCTCACGCGGGGGAATAGGGCATATATTCCTGCCACTTTCACCTGCCGAACTGCCCCATTCGCTACGAACAGAGGGTGAGCTGTCTCATGACCACATGCGCTGGCCAACCCCACTGTAAAAAACTGCTTTATAAAAATTCCTTGTAATCCGCTTCTTCCTTGCTAGTTTGCGCGCG
Organism: Rhodospirillaceae bacterium; assembly: GCA_947458525.1. Lineage (GTDB taxonomy): Bacteria > Pseudomonadota > Alphaproteobacteria > Rickettsiales > UBA3002 > JAFLDD01. The sequence goes on from CANHAG010000100.1 coordinate 4,252, forward strand.
CATTTCAGGAGCATCATTCCATGAGCGCATCACGCACCGAGCGGCTGCAGATTGCCTCGCGTTACGCGGAGGCGGTGTTTTCCCTCGCCGAAGCTGCAGGCAAAGAAGAGGCGGTGGTTGCGGCGCTGGTGGGGATGAATCATGCACTCGCCGGTAATGGCGAGGCTATGCGCGCCCTTGCAAATCCGCTTTTTACCCGCACCGCCAAGGCCGAATTTTTCACTGGCCTGCTTGCGGGTGCGGAGGCGCTGGCGCAGGCCGCAGCCAGCATGATTGCAAGGCAGGGTCGGGCAGATCTGCTGCCAGAAATCAGTGAGCTTCTGGTGAAAAAACTGGCCGACAAAAAAAGCGAAGTCACGGCGGAAGTAACAAGCGCGCGGGCGCTTGGTGCGGCCGAGCAGCAGGCAGTGGCGGCTGCCATTGCCGCAGCCACGGGCAAGAAAGTGCAGCTGAAATTGACGCAAGATGAATCGGCCATTGGCGGCATTAAAATCCGCCTTGGCTCGCATCTGGTGGATGGTACGGTGAAAACCGCGCTTGAACAAATGCGCCGGCAATTGCTGGCGGCATAATTACAGGTAAGGAGAGAAGTTATGGAAATTCGCGCCTCGGAAATTTCGGATATTCTCAAGAAACAAATGAGCGGCCTTGCAAACGCCGCAGAGCTGGCCGAGGTGGGCCAGGTCATCTCGGTGGGTGACGGAATCGCTACGATTTACGGCCTTGAGAATGTGCAGGCCGGCGAGATGGTCGAGTTCGCAGGCGGTATGAAAGGCATGGCGCTGAACCTCGAGACGGATGCGGTGGGCGTCGTTATTTTCGGCGATGACCGCAGCGTGAAAGAGGGTGATACGGTCAAGCGCACGGGCGCGATTGTGGATGTGCCGGTGGGTGAGGAATTGCTCGGCCGCGTGGTGGATCCGCTGGGTAATCCGCTTGACGGCAAGGGGCCAATCAAGGCGAAAGCGCGCAGCCGGGTGGAAGTGAAAGCCCCGGGGATTGTGTACCGTAAATCTGTCCATGAACCGGTGCAGACGGGGATTAAATCGATCGACGCGCTGATCCCCATTGGCCGCGGTCAGCGCGAGCTGATCATTGGCGACCGCCAGACCGGAAAAACCGCGATTGCGATTGATACCATCCTCAACCAGAAAGCCGCCAATGAGGGCAGTGACGAGAAAAAGAAGCTGTACTGCGTCTATGTGGCGGTGGGGCAGAAACGCTCGACTGTCGCGCAGGTGGTGAAGAAACTCGAGGAAACGGGCGCGCTGAAATATACCATCATTGTTGCGGCAACGGCTTCTGAGGCTGCACCGCTGCAATATCTCGCCCCTTATGCTGGTTGCGCCATGGGCGAATATTTCCGCGATAACGGTAAACATGCCGTGATTGTGTATGATGATTTGTCCAAACAGGCCGTCGCCTACCGCCAGATGTCGCTGCTGCTGCGCCGCCCGCCGGGGCGCGAGGCCTATCCGGGAGACGTGTTCTACGTCCATTCGCGCCTGCTTGAGCGCGCCGCCAAAATGTCGGACG
>CANHAG010000101.1 GCA_947458525.1 Rhodospirillaceae bacterium
CGCGAGGGCGACAGTATAATGGCTCTGGCAGAAATTGGAAAGCAAGAATCGGGGGTTAGGTGGGAAGCTAGCCGAGGGCGATATCACCACGCTGCATTTCACCCACTGCAGCAGGGAAGCCAACCTGCTCCGCATTTGTGAGCTTAATCGGTCCCATCTCTTGAGCAGCCTGGCATACAGGTTCGACTTTATTAATGCCCTCCTGATTACCGTTGATAACATGGTCAAACAGCTCTTGAAAAGCCGGGCTTGATGCTCTCGTGCATGACATATGATGTAATTCTACGTAACTCATCCTCTAGCTCCTTTGGCGCATATATTTGGCCTTCACCAGACAAACCTACCATAGTATTTACTAAGAAATCGTTAACGAAATTAATAAATTTGAGCTATTTTTAGAATTGTATTTATTAATATTCCGCTGAAAATTAGCATTAACCTGCTAAAATACAAACAGGAATGTGGCTTTTGAGGCAAATTAAAAGAAATACTCCGGATAACGGGTTTGTGGTGCATTTGTGGTGCAGTGAATGAGTTTCTCTTTGCTATCCTACCGCAAGTTGGATTACTCTTCTCCCCGGTTGAATAGCGTTATTCACTTAAAGTGGAGGATTTATGCGTATGAATGCCCGTATCATGATAACCGTGGCGGCGTTTGCACTATTGACCGCCTGCGACAATAGCCTGAGCCCGGAAGACCAGGCATTGCTTGATAATGCCAGCCGCTCGGCACAGGAAGCCAAGGCGCAGTCGCAGCAGGCGGCGCAGGCCGCGCAGGCCGCGCAGGCCGATGCCGCCCGCGCAGCGGCGGATGCCGCAGCAGCACGCGCAGCGGCGGAGCAGGCAGCCACCAAGTCTGACCGTATTTTCCGTACCGGTCAGGGTAAATAGTCTTGGGGCATAGCTGCGGTTACTGACGTGTGCCGATGGCGGTGGGGATACCATCCCGCCGCTGTATCGCGCGTTCGACCTCGTACCAGTTGATGCTGGTGTCCTTCCCTGCGAAGGCGGCGATTTTGTCGTAAATCTCCGGCGTTGTCATATTGACTGGCTGGCGATATTCCGCGATCCAGTCCGCCTGTTCCTGGGTGGGGGAAAGCTCCATGTAAAGCCTGTTATCGCGCCAGCCAAGCTTGAGCGGCTCGTCAATAATCGTCACTTTTGTGCCGATCTTCACCTTGTCAAATAGCACCTCAATATCTTCCGGGTATAGTCTGATGCAGCCATGGCTTGAGCGTTTGCCCACCCCGTAAGGCCGGTTGGTGCCGTGAATCAGCACGCTTTGAAACCCGAGATAAAACGCATATTGCCCAAGCGGATTGTCTGGCCCTGCGGGAACCAGCGCGGGCAGATCCGGATCCTTGGCGCGGATGGAGAGCGGCGGTGTCCATGTCGGATCCTTGCGTTTGCGCAGCACCGTGGTGACGCCCAGCGGCGTCTGCCAGCCCTCGCGCCCGATGCCGATGGGGAAGGTCATCACGTCCCCATCCGCAAGATAGTAAAACAGCCGCAGTTCGGAAAGATTGATCACAATTCCCTCGCGCGGCCCGGGAGGCAGAAGATGCATGCCGGTGAGGGTGACCTGATGGCCGGGCGGGGGCAGCCATGGGTCAAGCCCGGGATTGGCGGCGAGCATCTCCACAATTCCCATATTGCTCCTCCGGGCGAGGGTGTAGAGATTTTCCTCCGGCGCAATCTCGTGCAGGGTGATGATGCCGAACATATCCCCGTCCGGCGTGACAATTTCCGCGCGGGCGGGCGTGGCCTGCCAGAAGCTGAAAAGAGCAAGAAAACAAATCATCCGAACCATGATTTTTTTTGAGATTTTTAGGATGGAAAGTATAGTATTCTGATTAGCCACTAGGTGGTTTTATGGTTTTTCTTGCCCGCATGATGCTTGGAATCGGCATGCTCGCGCTGTTGCCGCACGCGGGCAGCGCGGCTACGCGCGAATATGATCTGGTGATTGCCACGCAGGAAGTCACGATCACCGGCACGCCCGTTCAGAAAATCACGGTCAACGGCACCATTCCCGCGCCGGTGCTTTATTTTACGGAAGGGGATGAGGCCGTCATCCGCGTGACAAACCGGATGGATGAGATGAGTTCCATCCACTGGCATGGGCTGCTTCTGCCGGGCTTCATGGATGGCGCGCCGGGCTTTAATGGCTTCAAGGGCATTGCGCCCGGGGAAACCTTCACCTACCGTTTCCCCATCCGCCAGTCGGGAACATACTGGTACCACTCCCACAGCCTCGGGCAGGAGCAGGACGGGCTATATGGCGCGCTGGTGATTGCGCCCAAGGCCAAAGAACGCCCGCCCGCGGCGCGGGAGTATGTGGTGGTACTGTCGGATTTCTCGGAAGAATCCGCCTCGGAAATTCTGCGCAACCTCAAAAAAACCTCTGAATATTACCAGAACCGCCGCCGTACGGTCGGGGATTTTTTTGAGGATATCGAAAAAGAAGGCCTCAAAAAAACTCTGAAAGAAACCGATGATTGGGGGCAGATGCGAATGCTGCGCACCGATCTTTCGGACGTAACGGGCTATACGTTGCTGACCAACGGAAAAACGCCCGAAGAGAACTGGACGGGAATCTTCACCCCCGGCGAAACGCTGCGCTTACGCTTTGTGAATGCCGCCGCCATGACGATGTATGATGTGCGCATCCCCGGCCTTACCATGACGATTGTGGCGGCGGATGGCCAGCCGGTAGAGCCGGTGGAAGTGGATGAATTCCGCTTTGGCGTCGCCGAAACCTATGATGTCATGGTCACGCCGAGCGAAGACAAAGCCTATAGCATCGTTGCCGAATCGCTTGACCGTGAGGGGTTTTCGCTGGGCACCCTTGCCCCGCGCGAAGGCATGCGCGGAAAAATGCCAGACCACCGGCCGCGCGCCCAGCTGACCATGGCCGATATGAATATGCAGATGATGATGGAGGAGGATCCTGAGATGGATATGTCTGACCCCTCGCATATGGAAAGCGGCTGGGCGAAAACGGGCGCACCAGTTGGGGCGCGGGTGCTTGCTTACGAGGATCTGCGGTTTCAGGGAACGCAGGCCGATACACGCGAGCCCACGCGCGAGATTGCGGTGCGGCTGGGCGGCATGATGGGGCGCTATATCTGGACGATGAACGGCAAAAAATTTGCCCCCGATGACGGGTTTCATCTGGACTATAACGAGCGGGTGCGATTCGTTTTCATCAATGAAACCATGATGGCGCATCCTGTCCACCTGCATGGCATGTTCATGCAGCTGGAGAATGGCAGCAGTAACGCGAAACTGCCCAATAAACATACCATCATCGTGCCGCCGGGGCAGACGGTTTCTGCCCTGCTCACCGCCAATGAACCGGGCAGCTGGCCCATGCATTGCCACCTGCTCTACCATATGATTTCGGGCATGATGACGACCGTTACGGTGGCGGAACCGCCAGCGAAAGATAAGGAAGCGCGCCTTGGTAGCGGTGCGTTGTTTACGCGCTTTACCCCCCTGGCGCAGGAGGGAACGGAGCATCATTCCGGCCATGACTCCGCAGATGCTGAGGCACATGTGGGGCATGATCTTGGCTTTATTCCGCACGCATTCATACTGGAGCTGGATGCTGGCCGCACAAACCGCAGCACGGATGTGGCGGCGTGGGATTTCGACGGCTGGGTGGGGGGTGATCTCAATAAGCTCTGGCTGAAAAGCGAAGGCGATATCAGCGATAGCGACACCGAACAGGCCGAGCTCTGGGCGATGTGGAGCCGCAATGTTTCCGAATTCTGGGACGTGCAGCTGGGCGCGCGCTATGACTGGCAGCCTCACGCCCATGAATATCTGGTGGCGGGGGTGAGCGGGCTTGCGCCTTACTTTATCGAAACCGAGCTGCACGGCTTCATCCGCGATGATGGTGATGTGAGCGCCCGGCTGCGCGTAGAGCATGAGGCGCTGCTCACCAACCGGCTCATTTTGCGGCCACGGCTTGAGGTTGATGCTAACGCCTCTGAGGACAGAGCCGAGGATCTGGGCACCGGCCTTACCGATATGCTGGCGGATCTGCAGCTGCGCTATGAAATCACCCGCCAATTTGCCCCGTATCTGGCGCTGCGCTACGAGCAGAAATTTGGTGACACGGCCGATTTCGCGCGCGAAAGCGGCGAGCAGACACATATCACGTCACTCAATGCCGGTATCCGGTTTTTATTCTGAAAACAGCAGGATGGATGGCTTCTGTACGCTGTCTTTCCAGCCTGTTCTGTGGGGGTTATGGGATCACTTATCATTGGCGCATCGCAACTGCCCTGGCGCCCGCGGCTTGCGGATGATCGGCTGGCAGCGGCCATTTCCCAGCAGCACGGATTGCCCGAAATCGTCGCCCGTGTGCTGGCAGGGCGGGGCATTGCGCCTGATAACGTGGCGGAATTTTTGCACCCCTCTCTTCGCAGCATGCTGCCCGATCCGTCGCATCTTCTGGGTATGGACAAGGCCGTGGCGCGGCTGGTACGTGCGGTTGAGCAGCGCGAGACCATCGCTCTCTTTGGTGATTATGATGTAGATGGTGCCACGTCCGTCAGCCAGCTCACGGATTATTTTGCTGCACTTGGCATCCCCACCATTCCCTATATCCCCGACCGGATGCGCGAGGGCTATGGCCCGAACATCCCCGCCTTTGATGCGCTGATTGCCAAAGGCGCCAGCCTCATCATTACGGTTGATTGCGGGACGCTCGCCTTTGAGCCCATCGCCCATGCGTGCAGCAAGAACATCGATGTGCTGGTGTTTGACCATCATCTGGGTGAAGCGCGGCTGCCAGACGCCCATGCCGTCGTCAACCCCAACCGGGTGGATGAAACCTCGCCGCACCGCAATCTCTGCGCGGCGGGGGTGGTGTTTCTCGTGCTGGTGGCACTCAACCGCGCCCTGCGCGAAAGCGGCTATTTCAATGACGCGCGGAGTGCGCCGGATCTGCTGGCGCTGCTTGACCGGGTGGCGCTCGGCACGGTGTGCGACGTGATGCCACTCACCGGGCTTAACCGCGCCTATGTAACGCAGGGGCTGAAACTTCTTGCCCAGCGCCGCCATATTGGGTTGCGTGCGCTTGCCGATGTGGCGCGGTTTGATGCTGCGCCCACCGTTTATCATCTGGGATTTCTCCTTGGGCCCCGCATCAATGCCGGTGGGCGGGTAGGGGAGTCCTCGCTCGGCATCCGCCTGCTTGCAAGCCGTGAGGAGGCCGAGGCACGGGGGCTGGCCGCCACCCTCAACCAGTATAATCAGGAGCGCCAGGCGATCGAATCGGTGGTGCTGGAACGGGCACTCGCGCAAGCCGAAACCCAGCGCAATATGCCCGTGCTGCTGGTGGCGGATGCGGGCTGGCACCCGGGAGTCATCGGCATTGTTGCTGGCCGGCTCAAGGAAACATTCGCCCGCCCTGCGATTGTGGGCAGTATGGAAGAAGGCGTTATCAAAGCCTCGGCGCGCTCGGTTGCGGGGGCAGATATAGGCGCCGTTACCCACCGGGCGGTGACGGAAGGTTTGCTGCTGGCAGGCGGCGGCCATGCCATGGCGGCGGGCTTCAGTTTCGCGGCCGATAAGCGCGAAGCAGTGCATGCGTATTATACCCAGCAACTGGCTGCTGCGGTTGCGGCCTACGCCGAATCCCGCGCGAAACTTTATGATGGCTGGGTGACGGTCGCAGGCGCGAATCCGGAGCTTCTCGCAGCCCTCACCCAGCTTGAGCCTTACGGACTTGGCTTTCCCAAACCCAAGCTGGTGCTGGCAGAAGCGAAG
>CANHAG010000102.1 GCA_947458525.1 Rhodospirillaceae bacterium
ACAGATCTGGATGAGGGCCCGTTCGGAATTCTTGGAATCAGTACAGACTGCGAGGATCAGAATCTTCAGCGCTGTGTTCTGCAACGCTGGGATCAGATAGAGGTATATCGCATCCGCGAGGATCGCCGTAGGCCTCAAAATGCACAGCCAGTCCCGGGAGTGTAATCCACTGATGAGGAAATCACTTACACCAGCCATAGCGATTTTATTTCTTGGATGCAGCATGCTGAGCAGCGCGCCGTATGCAGCGCCTGCGGCGGGTGCAGCGCCCGCTACCGTCAATTGCAGCGGGATGGATGATGTGGATCAATACGGGCAATTACGCCTGAATGAGGGACAGCTCATGGAATGCATCAACAAAGGATTTGACCCGCCTGTCTCATGGCGGCCGCCCCCGGGCAGGGTGGTGACATCCGCTGGCGCAGGCTCCGTGCTGACCCATGCACAAAACCCTCCGGATTTACCCCCCAGAAAAGCAGGCGCCCTGCCGAGCCTGTCGAATCTTCTGTGGGACCGGGCATTGAAACAACCCCCCTGGAAAGGCGCACCATTTCAGGATGGCAGCAATAGCTGCCCCATGCGTACCGACCCGATATTTGGTGAACAGATTGCGCTTGGCAGCACCCGCCCCCTGACCTGTGGCGGTGCCATCTCCCTAAGTGCGGAGCAATTCAGCTATATGAGTAATTCCAATCGGCTGGCGCTGATTAATGATTTCACCATGCGTATTTTTTACCGCACTGGTAAGGGATTCCAGCTTGAACGGACAGTGCCCCTGCCCTCCAGATTATGCACACTCATCACATCGTCCGGCACGGAGGGTGGTGGCAGCAAGCAATGGCAGCCCGCATTCAATCTGCGAGCGCCCATCCCGCAGATTATTGCATATAACGAATCGCTCAAACATTTTGTAATCCGTCTGCAACCGCCTGACCCCTCACGACAGGCACCTCAGGGAAAACCCCAATTTCCTCCCGGGGATCCGGAAACACCCGCCACCAGCACTTACATGAATTTTGACGTTGCGTGGTTCGACCCGTTTGATCCCGACCCCAATGCTCCCAAAGAGCGTTTTCTGGTGCTCAAGGCCGAAAACGGCGCGCCGGCGCCGCCTACCAATCCTGATGGGGAGCCCGACCCTGATGGATGTTATGACGTAACAACCCACTATATACGAGAGCCTGCTGGCGCAAACTGGACAGAATTCAAATTCAAAAATGACGCCACCACCTGCGAAGTGGAAACGCTTTACCCCAATTCTGCGAATTGCCAGAATAAAATGCTCATTGCCCTGCTGGATACGCCACAACTGGTGCTTAATCCCTCAGATACGGCAGAATTCCTGCCTGTGAAGGAGGCGGGACGCTTCATGACGATCACCCCCGAGGAGGGTTACCTCATCACCCAAATTGAATCCCGCATGCGTGTCAGCAGCACCAGCTTTGCGTTTATCCTGCCGGACGGGGGAACGATCGCGCTGGATAATGGAAATTTTCTTCGCATGAATGCTCCGGCTATCGTCTCAGCCGGCGGCAGAAGCGTGAAGTTGAATGGAGGAGGACAGATAGAGACCAGAACCGGATCCGTAATTACAACCTACGCCGCAGGCACTTCTGTTGCCCCGGCGGCCACCCTGCCCTATCATCTGCGTCCCAACAAGAAAATCACGCTGCCCGCAGGCATGATGCTGCCCACGGAACCGGAAGGCAAGCTAAGGCTCCCGGTGGATTCAGTACCCTGATGACGCGCCAAATTATCCGTAAATCTGCTGGTAGGGAATGGGGCGTTTATTCACGTCCAGTACAATCTGGCCGTTATCGAAAGCCGCGCCGATGAAATTGATCCCCGCTTCGGGGTCGATGATGCGCACAGGCTTGACGGTCTTGCCGTTATACTGGCGCAGTTCGGTCACTTCGCCGCGGGTTTCGGGGTTATTCTTGCTGCTCATATCATCCTCAGGGCTTAACGGTTGCTAAATAAGGTGGCGGACTATAATGTGGTTTCGCGTTTGCGCAAGCGTTTTTGGGGTGTATGGCGTCTCGTTTCTTCCTTTATGGCCGGGTGGGCGGAGCAATTCTTGCCGGATTGCTGGGCGTTTCCGCGCTTGCGGATGAGCCGAAAATCATTGAAAAAGCCCAGCAAGTGCCAAGCTCCGGCGAGCGACTCGATCAACCCGTGCTCAAGCCCGGCTTTGCCGGAAGCTTCCTTTCCAGCCGGTTTGCACGCCAGCATCAGAACCTGAAAGAAGCCTCGCGCTATGTGAACGAAGCCCTGTCGCATGACCCGAAGAACGAGGATCTACTGCGTGAAAGCGTGCGGCTGCTTTTTCTGAATGGTGAGATTGATGCCGCCATCAGCCGCAGTTATGAATTACCAGAAGCGTATGCGAAAGATCCGCTGATTGCACTGCTGCGCATGCTCGAACAGGTGCATAAGCGCGATTATAAAGCCGCACAGATGGCGCTGCGCAAAGCCCCGCAGACCGGGCTTTTTGGCATTATTTCACCCGTCATGACTAACTGGCTTCTCATGGCGCAAGGTCAGGTGAAAGACGAGGCCAATCTGAAAAGCGCCATCGAAAAATCCGGTTTTTTTGCGCCGTTTCTTACCTACCATGTGGCGCTGATGAATGATGTGCTTGGCAACAAGGCGAAGGCACTTGAGGCCTATCTGAAGGCGAGCGAGAATATCGAGACCACGCCCTACCGCGTGATTGAGGCGCTGGCTAATTTTCATATGCGCGAGGGGGAGTGGGCGAAGGCGCAAAGCGTGTTTGATGCCTATGCCAAAGCCAACCCCGATTCCAATCTGATTCCTGACCCCATCCTCCCGCCACCGGGCGGTGCGGCAAGTATTGCGCCCTTGGTGGCGAACGAGCGTGAAGGGCTTGCAGAAGTATTTTTCACCACCGCCAGTATTCTTTTTGGCGAGGAATCCTCTCAGGATACGTTTATTTATCTGCGTTCCGCGCTGTATCTGCGCCCCGATCTGCCGCCCGCCCAGCTCATGCTTGCCAATCTCTATGAACAGGCGGGGGATTATAAAGCAGCGATTGCACTTTATAATGCCATCACGCCCGGCAGCGTATTTTACCGCCGCGCGCTTATTCGCAAGGCGCTGAACTATGAGGCGCTGGGCAAGAAAAAAACCGCACTGAAACTGCTCGACCGTATCGCTAACGAATTTCCCAAAGACGAGGCGGCGCTCATCACCCGCGGGGATATTCTGCGCGAGCAGGAAAACTATGCCGAAGCCGCCGCCGCCTATAGCGCCGCCATTGAACGTATTGGCCTATTGCGCCCGACCGACTGGCCACTTTTTTACGCGCGCGGTATCTGCTATGAACGGCTGGGGGAGTGGGACAAGGCCGAGAAGGATTTACTCAAGGCGCTCACGCTTGAACCCAACCAGCCCGATGTGCTGAATTATCTGGCCTATAGCTGGCTGGTGATGAATAAGAACATCACCAAAGCGCGTGAATATCTTGATATCGCGGTTCAGCTGCGCCCGGAGGACGCACATATTATCGATAGCGCTGGCTGGGCGTATTATCTTTCCGGCGATTTCAATAAAGCGGTCGAGTATCTGGAAAAGGCCGCCAGTATTATTCCGGATGATGCAACGATCAATGATCATCTGGGCGATGCCTATTGGCGCGTAGGGCGGGTGATTGAAGCACGCTATCAGTGGCAGCGCGCCCTCAACTTCAACCCTGAGGAAGAGGCGGCCGAGGCCATTCGCAAAAAGCTGGAATCAGGCCTGCCCGCCTTCCTGCCCCAGCAGCAATCGCAGAATCACACCCCCACCCAGCCATGGGAACCAGATCTGGGCGTGGTGAAGAATTAAGCGTGTAGCATCATGCAACGCAGGGCACCGGCCAAAATCAACCTTTATCTGCATGTCACCGGCAAGCGGGCAGACGGGTATCACCAGCTTGAAACCCTCGTTGTGTTTGCGGATCTGGGGGATGTGCTGAGCGTCACGCCTTCGGAATCACTCACCCTCACCGTCACCGGTGCGTTTGCAGATGAGGCCGGGAGTGGGGCAGAAAATCTGGTACTGCGCGCGGCGGAGGCGTTGCGCGCCGCCACCGGTATCCGCGCCGGGGCGGCGCTGGTGCTTGAGAAAAACCTCCCCGTTGGTGCAGGTCTTGGTGGTGGCTCGGCCGATGCGGCGGCGGCGCTGAAATTACTGATGACCCACTGGGCGGTGATTCTGCCTCAGGCGCAGCTCATGAAAATCGCATCAGCACTCGGGGCGGATGTACCGATCTGCCTTACAGGCACACCGCTGATTGCCCGCGGGGTGGGGGAGGAAATTTCCATGCCCGCATCGCCTCTGCCTGAGCTTCACCTCGTGCTGGTCTATCCACGCAGGCCACTGGCCACAAAAGACGTGTTCGCGCGTTACCGCATCGCGCGGCAGATTGCCACACCTGCCCTTGATTTTTCGTCAGCAGAAAAATTCTGCATGTCCCTTGCCCAGGCGCGCAACCAGCTGCAACCGGTTGCTATCAGCCTGCTGCCGGAAGTGGCGGAAGTGCTGCTCGCGCTGGAAACCGCACCCCAGGCGCGTCTTGTGCGCATGACGGGCAGCGGCTCTGCCTGTTTTGCAATTACCGACGACGCTCAGGACGCCCATCACCTCGCACAGTACCTCACGCAGCGCTACCCTCACTGGTGGGTGCGTGCCGTTCGCACTGCATGAAATTCCCATACATTTCGCGCTTGCAAAGCTTAAGGAAATCCCTTAAAGAACCCCACCCCTTCAGCGTGAGGGGGAATTCACACGCATGGCTTGGGTTGCTGGGGAGTTCCCGGCCACCTGCCGGTGCCGGGTTCGCCCGGGGGCGCTATGCGGAGGTTTAACCGGTTAAAGGAGTTTTTTTATGGCACTTCCTGCCTTTTCGATGCGCGAGCTGATTGATGCTGGCGTCCATTTCGGCCACAAGACCAAACGCTGGAACCCGCGCATGGCGCCGTTCATTTACGGCGTGCGTAATGACGTGCATATCATCGACCTGCAACAGACCGTGCCCATGCTGCACCGGGCACTGGCCGCGGTGCGCACTACCGCGCAGAAAAATGGCCGCATTCTGTTTGTCGGCACCAAGCGTCAGGCGGCGGATATCATTGCTGAGGCAGCGAGCCGCTGCGGGCAATATTATGTCAATAACCGCTGGCTGGGCGGCATGCTCACCAACTGGCAGACGATTCAGAACTCCATCCGCCAGATGCGCCGGATTGAGGAAATGCTGGCGCAGAGCGACTCAGGCCTGACCAAGAAAGAACGGCTGATGCAGGAGCGCCAGCGCGACAAGTTGGAGCGTTCGCTCGGCGGCATCCGCGATATGGGCGGCAAGCCGGATCTGTTGTTCGTGATTGACACTAACCGCGAAGAAATCGCCATCAAGGAAGCCCGCAAGCTCGGGATTCCGATTGTCGCGATTGTGGACACCAACTGCACGGCAGACGGGATCGATTTCCCCATCCCCGGCAATGACGATGCCACCCGCGCCATCAAGCTTTACTGCAAGCTGATTTCAGATGCCGCGCTTGACGGGCTGCAGGAAGTGCTGGGCGACCGCGCGCTCGAGACGGGCAAAAAACAGAATAAAGCCCCGGCGGAGCAGGTATTCCTTGAATCCAAGGAAGCGGAAGCGCCCGCAGCAAAGCCAGAAGCTCCGGCAGCAGAAGCCAAGCCCGCCCGCAGCACTAAGGGCAAGAAAGAGGTGAAAGCCGCACCGGCTGCCACCACG
>CANHAG010000103.1 GCA_947458525.1 Rhodospirillaceae bacterium
AATACCCCAGAACAGCACGCGGTATTGATATTCCGCCGGTACTTTGAAATGGGTGAAAATGAGAACGAAAACGAAGATATTATCAAGGCTCAGGGTTTTTTCGATGAGGTAGCCGCTTAAATATTGATAGCCTGCCTGTTCCCCCAGCGCGTGAAACACCCAGAGGGAAAAGAGCAGCCCGAGCGCAATGTAAAATGCGCTGAGCTTGAGCGCCTGCGACACGCCAATCGCACGCTGCTTGCGGTTGAGCACGCCGAGGTCAAACAGCAGCAACAGGCCGATTAGAAGGAAAAACCCCACCCACATCCATAGTGGGTGGCCAAGCAGGTCATGGTTAAGCATGGTTAGGCACTGTTCTCATATTATTTATCTCCTTGCGTTGCTGTTTTCGTGGTGCAGGCCGCGAAGGTGCGGCTCGCCGCAGGTAGCTTGCCTACCTGCAAGAGTCGCAACCGAGCGGATGCCCGCGAAAACGCAACCCGGAGGGACGGATGATTTTTTGCCCCGCAGTACAAAAAATTCTCGCCCGTAGTCCCCGCTACGCGCTTCTAATTTTTTGTACTGCGTCATCAAAAAATCCTTCCGTCGCAAGGGGGTAAATAACATGAGAACAGTGCCTAATCTTTACTATAATAGACCGTCTCATTCAGTGTGCCTTCCGTATGATCCACGATCATGGTGATGGCACAATCGCCCGTGATGTTGATGGTGGTGCGCACCATGTCGAGCACGCGATCAACGCCGAGCAGCAGGCCGATGCCCTCAATCGGCAGCCCGACAGAATGCAGCACCATGCCCATGAAAATGATGGATCCTGAGGGAATCCCCGCCGCGCCAATCGAGCCGAGCGTGCAGGTGAGCAGCAGCACGGCATAATCCGCCAGTTGCAGTTCCACACCAAAAAGCTGGGCGAAAAACAGCGCGCAGATACCGAGGTAAATCGCCGTGCCATCCATATTGATGCAGGCGCCCAGCGGCAGCAGGAAATGGGCGCTTTGTTCTGAAACGCCAAGCTTGGTCTGCACTTCGCGCATGGCGGTGGTAAGGGTAGCTTTGGATGAGGAGGTAGAAAACGCCATCAGCTGGGTGGTGGCAAGTTTGCGGTAGAAATGAACCGGATTCAGCCGGGTGAACACAACAATCAGCACGCCAAACAGCGCATATTGAAACGCACAGGCCGCCAATACCGCCACTACAAGATTAATGAGGATGCGGATGATCTCCACCCCCTGCGTGCCGACCGACCAGGCCATGAAGCCAAAGACTGCCAGCGGCGCAAGGCGCACGATATATTCAATCATACGGAAAATAATGGCGGCAAAATCCTGAATAATCTCGCGCGGGCGGGCGGCTTTTTCGCCCATCATATTCATCACTATGCCGAAGATAACGGAGAAAACAATGACCTGTAGCAAATGCCCTTCAGCAAAGGCTTCAAATACATTGGTAGGAATGAGATGCAGCAGAAATTCAATCACACTGGGAGGAGGCGCTTCGGTAGCGGCGGCGGGTAAATTTCCAGCAAACTCCTCGATATTTACATGCAGGCCTTTGCCCGGCTGAAATAAAAGTCCGGCAGAAATGCCAATCACTACCGCGAAAGCAGCGGTAGCAAGATAGGCACCCAGCCCCTTCAGCCCCACGCGCTTGAAATTGGCTCCGTCCCCCATGCTGGTGATGCCCGAGACGAGCGCCAGAAAAATCAGTGGCACCACGACCATTTTAATGAGGTCGATAAAAATCGTGCCCACAGTTTTGAGCGGCGCGGCGTCTTCCTTGAGGATAAAACCGGTGAGAATGCCAAGCATCAGGCCAATCAGCACCTGCTGCCACATTTTGAGGCCAAACACCGTGAATTCCTTAACGTCTGCACCCGCCATACGGATCTACCTGAAGGTTTTTTAGTGTCCTGGAGAGAAACGAGAATTAGCAAAGTCCGGCAAAAAAGTGGCCGTACCATAGAGAGCCACTTTTCATTTGGCTAGCAGATATTTCAAGGTTTCTGTGCGGTGCAACAAGTCGTGCGATTCCGCGCGGTCATCAGTGTTTTTACAAGAAACCACTGGTAAGCCCGCCGCGCGCGCTCTAGATAAGAGGCAAACGGAGCGTGACCATGAATATTTATGCTACCGGCCGGCCGCCGCGTTCTGGCCGGGTGAAATTACTCGCCATCGTGGCGCTGCTCGCACTTGGCTATGGCGGCTACCGGCTGGTCACGCATGTCATGGAACCGGCCGCAGGCCCCGGCGGATTTGCGCTTCCGGTAGAGGTGTACCGCGTAATACCGCAGCCACTGCAGGTGACGATTGATAGCGTGGGTACGCTGCGCGCGAATGAATCCGTAACACTCAGGCCGGAGATCGCCGGGCGCATTACCGAAATTTTATTCACCGAAGGCGCGCTGATTAAAAAAGGCGCGCCCCTCTTCCGTATGGATGACCGGATTTATATGGCCGAGATGAAACAGGCCGAAGCCAATTTACAACTGGCCAGACTCAACTACGCACGCTTCAAGAAACTGGCCAAGACCGGGGCTTCCTCGCGCCAGCGGCTGGATGAGGCAGAGGCAACGCTGGGCATCGCTCAGGCAGATTATGATCTCGCCCGCACGCGGGTGGACTATACCACCATCACCGCCCCGTTCGATGGCACGGTGGGGCTCAGGCGCATCAGCCCCGGCGATTACGTCACGGTGGGGCAGGAGTTGGCCAATTTCGTCAGCTACGATCCGATGAAAGTTGATTTCAGTATTCCCGAAACCCAGATGCGCGCACTGCGTGCAAATCAGAAAATTGACATTACGGTCGAAGCCATACCGGGGCGGATTTTCGCAGGCGATGTGTATGCGATTGACCCACAGGTAGATGTGAGCGGCCGCGCGGTCGCGCTGCGCGCCACCATCGCCAATCTGGATTTTTTACTCAAGCCGGGATTTTTTGCGCGTGTCTCGCTGCTGGTGGAGGAAAAACCAGAAGCACTGCTCATCCCCGAAGCCGCCATCGTGCCACAGGGAAATGATAAGTTCGTTTACCGCATCACGCCGGAAAATACCGCCACCTTAACGCCCGTCACGCTTGGTGTACGCAAAGACGGGCAGGTGGAAGTTGTTACAGGACTAAGCGCAGGCGATCTGGTCGTCACTTCCGGCCAGATCAAACTGCGCGAAGGCGCAAGCGTTGCACCGAAGGAGCCTGCCCCGGTTGCGGCGCCCAAAGCACCGGCAGCATCTATGGATTAACAGGCCGAGCCTGAAATCTCAGGCCACATCCCCCTCGCGCACGCCCTGCAGGCGGCGAATACGCCCCATTTCTTCTTTGATGAGCAGCTTCTGTTTTTTCAGGGTTTGTACCACCGAAAAATCTGGCGAGGGGCGCTGAGCCTCCGCCGATAACATGCCTTCCAGCTTCAGGTGTTTGTCTTCAAGCATGGCAAGATGCGAAAATAGCGACATACCGAACATTCCTTCTTTTGGTTGATATTCTGCTGTGAACAGCCGGCCGAAGCTTTTCCCTTAAGCCATGGTGTAGAAAATGGCGGAGGAAAGTGCG
Source organism: Rhodospirillaceae bacterium (assembly GCA_947458525.1). Classification (GTDB taxonomy): domain Bacteria; phylum Pseudomonadota; class Alphaproteobacteria; order Rickettsiales; family UBA3002; genus JAFLDD01. The sequence goes on from CANHAG010000103.1 coordinate 3,549, forward strand.
CACGAACCGCTGCGCGGCGAGCCCGGGTCAGAATAACCTGACAGCAACGCACGTCGCACGGTTATTAAAAGCAAACCGGCTTTCGTATTGCAATTGAAACATGTGTCAAGAAAATATTTATTTTTTTGCCCGGTATCTTGACTTTTTTATTTTCAAGCGCCGTCAACCTGTTGCGCTAATGTGATACAGAGCATTTATCGAAGAGTTTAGCGGTATGTCGTCGCGTAGCGCGGCATTCTCATACCACCCGCGAGCGCAGATAGTCTTCAAGTGCGGCTTTGATTTTTCGTCGCAGCAGGTAAAGGGCAAGAATGTTGGGCAGCGACATGCCAAGAATGAGCAGATCGGAAACATCAAGCACAATACCGAAATGCAGCACGCCACCGGCGAAACTCGCCACGCAGAAAAGTACATAATAAAGTGTGATGGCGCGGCGGCCGAAAAGATGGCTCCATGCAATCTCGCCATAATAACTCCAGCCGATGGTGGTGGAGTAGGCGAAGAGCAGCACATTCGCGGCAAGCAACAGCGTGAACCACTCCCCCACCGAGGCGAAGGCGCGGGCGGCAATCAGCACACCTTCTTCCAGCGATGCACCCTGATAGGCACCGGTCACGGTTACAATCAGCCCGGTGAGAAGTGCAATCATGGCGGCAAAAAATGGTTCCAGCAATGCCACCGCGCCTTCACGCACCGGGGCGGTACGGGCGGCGGCATGGGCAATAGGGGCGGAGCCAAGCCCGGCCTCATTGGCAAACATGGCGCGCTTAAAGGCAATGGCCAGCATGCCCAGAAATCCACCCGCTGCACCTTCGGCGGTGAAGGCGGTGGTGAGCATCAGCTTAAGTGCGGGAAGCAATTGATCCAGATGCGTAGCGACGATGATGATCGCACATATCAGATAAAGGATGCCTTTCATCGGCGAAATTTTTTCTGCCACCCGTGCAATACGCCGGATGGAGCCAAACAGCACGAGGCCAACGAGCAGCGCGAAGCTGAGTGCAATCACCCATTTCAGATCGGCGCGCGCCGGAATTTCATAGGCGATCATTTTCACCGCCTGATTGGATTGAAACATATTACCGCCGCCAATCGCTCCACCCAGACAGAAGACTGCAAAGAGTGCCGCAAGAAATTTTCCAAGGCGCGGCAGGCCGATTTCGGCAAGCCCGTGCTGCAGATATTGAATCGGCCCGCCGAATACTTTGCCATCTGCATCGATTTTCCGGTATTGCATGGAGAGGGTGACTTCGGCGAATTTGCTCGCCATGCCAAGCAGCCCGGCGGCCACAATCCAGAGTGTCGCCCCAGGGCCGCCTACCGCAACCGCGACTGAAATCCCCGCGATGGAACCAAGCCCGACCGTTGCGGCAATGGCGGAAAATAAAGCCTGCAGCGGGCTGACTTCGCCTGCGGATTCGCCCGATTCCCTATCGCGCCCCAGGGCAATACTGAGCGCGTGACGGAACATGCGGAAATTCACGCCGCGCAGATAGCAGGTGAAAAACACAGCCGCCGCCATGAGCCATACGACGATGAAGGCGAACCCGCCAAGATCGAAAAACAACACGGCCGAAAGCACTTCAACAAAGCGCGTCAGCAGAGACTGAAACATATCAATAACGGGCTGCATGGCGCCAGTAGATACCAGCTTTTTATTGAAAATCAATTTGTTGTATCAGCGTCATCAGATTGTCATATCCATCTGGTAGAATAAGAATGGGAAGGAGTGTCATGCAGGAAATGACGCCAGAGTCTGACGCGCCGCAGCGGGATCACACGCTGCGACTGGCCGGTGCAAGCTATATGCTTGGCGATGCCGCAATGATGGCGGCAGGCCATCTGCGCGGGCAGAAAAATGTGGTGGCAGGCGCAGCGATCTGGCTTGCGGGCGGCGCCGCAGCGGCGTGGTATGGTAATCCCAATGCCGAGCATCAGCTGCGCATTCTTGCAGGGCGGCTGGTGCAGCATCTGGAGCAGAATGGCATCGTGATTCCCACAGATGTCAGGGCGCAATCCGCTTTGCTCAAAGAACCGACATTATGGGAGAAACTGGAGAATTTTTTATACGCACACCCTTCTGAAATGCTCAATGCCAGCTATGCGCTGGGTGCCGGCATGCTGATGCGCAAAGGTCTTTC
>CANHAG010000104.1 GCA_947458525.1 Rhodospirillaceae bacterium
CCATGCACCATTTGCGTCTCCGGTTCGCATGCGGAAAAATCTTGCGCCTGCTGCGTGAATGCTTGCGTGCCGGTCATGCTGTGCTACCTAGATTTTTGATTAGTAACCATACCCGCCCGCAAAAGCGAAGCAAGCAGATGTTCGGAAAAAACCCCAAACGCCCACCCGTCAGAAGCGACGGAATGACCCTCGATATTCAGGAAATTTTCGCCACGCTTCAGGGCGAAGGGCCTTATGCTGGCTGGCCGGCGGTGTTTCTGCGGCTGGGCGGCTGTAACCTTGCCTGCAGCTTCTGCGATACGGAATTTGAGTCATTCCGCAGCCATGCACTTACGGAAGTGCTCGCTGAAATTTCCCGGCTCGCTGCGAATGCAGCCGGGGAGCGTGTGCGCCCGCTGGTGGTGATTACGGGCGGTGAGCCGCTGCGCCAGAACATCGCCCCGTTATGCGAGGCGCTGCTTGCGGCGGGGTTCACACCACAGATTGAAACCAACGGCACGCTTTATCAGGAGTTGCCGGCGGGGGTTCAGATCATCTGTTCCCCCAAAATCAGCGGGGGGCGCTACCACCCCCTGCATCCGGAACTGCTTACACGCATTACGGCGCTTAAATTTCTCGTGAGTGCAGAAGCTGGCGAGTATCACGCGCCGGGAGAGGTGGGGCAGACCGTCCACCAGATTCCTGTCTATGTGCAGCCGATTGATGCTTATGATGAAGCAAAAAACCGCGCCAACCGGGCGCATGCACTGCAACTTGCTGAATCCTACGGCTACCGGCTGTCGCTCCAGACCCACAAATTACTGGGGATTCCATGAAAAAAGCGGTGATACTCCTTTCTGGCGGGCTTGATTCCGCCACCACGCTGGCGATTGCCACATCGCAGGGCTATGATTGCTACGCGCTTAGTTTCCGCTACGGCCAGCGCCACGCGGTGGAGCTGGAATCGGCACGGAAGGTCGCGGCCAGTATGGGCGTTGCCGAACATAAAATCATTGATATTGACCTGCGCGCATTTGGCGGCTCAGCCCTCACCGATGATATCGCCGTGCCCAAATCGCGCAGAGTGGAAGAAATCAGCCAGAGCATTCCCATCACCTATGTTCCCGCGCGCAATACGATTTTTCTAAGCTTCGCACTCGCCTGGGCTGAAGTGCTTCAGGCCTGCGATATTTTTATTGGCGTGAATGCGCTTGATTATTCCGGCTACCCGGATTGCCGGCCGGATTTCATTGAGGCTTTTGAAAAAATGGCGAACCTCGCCACCGCCGCCGGGGTTGGCGGTCAGGCCATGCGCATCCACACGCCCATTATTGCCATGAACAAGGCAGAGATTATACGCGAAGGCTTGCGGCTTGGCGTTGATTATTCGCTCACCATGAGCTGCTATGATCCGACCGGTGAAGGTAAGCCCTGCGGACACTGCGATAGTTGCCTGCTTCGTGCCAAGGGATTTGCCGAGAATAACAGAAAAGACCCGGCGCTATAGACAATAACTTCAAGAGGCGATAACAAAAGTCAATGACGGGCGAACAACTCACCCAACTTGGGCAATTAACGGCGCTGCCTTCTTCACCGGAACTGGCGGTGCTTGAGCGCGTGGAAAACCCTCACCCGAATCTTGATTATCTTGTGCGCTTCACGGCGCCGGAATTTACCTCGCTCTGCCCCAAAACCGGCCAGCCGGATTTTGCCCATCTGGTGCTGGATTATGTTCCGCGGCAATGGATTGTGGAGAGCAAATCCCTCAAACTTTTTCTGCACAGCTTCCGCAATCACGGGGCATTTCATGAGGATTGCACGCTCGCCATCGCCAGCCGTGTGATGGAGGCCATTGAGCCAAGCTGGCTACGCATTGGCGGCTACTGGTATCCGCGCGGCGGCATGCCGATTGATGTGTTTTACCAAAGCGGTAAGCCGCCTGAAAATCTCTGGCTGCCGGAACAAGCCGTTGCGCCTTATCGCGGGCGGGGATAATCAGGCCATTAGCTTCCGCGCAGTGAGGCGACAAATTCCATGACTTTCGCCGGGTCGCCCTGATGTCTGGCAATGGCTTCAACCAGTGCGGAGCCGACCACCACCCCATCTGCTATATTACCAATCGCCTTCACCTGCTCAGCGGTTTTAATGCCGAAGCCAACCGCAATCGGTAAATTCGTCACCGCGCGAATGGCAGCGATATTTTCTGCAATCTCCTCTGTGGCCGCAGCGCCTGCGCCGGTAATACCCGCAATCGAGATGTAATACAGATAGCCGCTTGCGTTTTTGGTCAGTAACGGCAGGCGATCCGGAATGGAGGTTGGCGCAATCAGGCGGATGAGCGCAATACCCGCCTGCTCAAGCGGGGGTAACACCTCGCCCGCTTCTTCCGGCGGCAGATCAACGATAATCACCCCGTCCACCCCCGACGCATGGGCGTCACGCGCGAATTTTTCAATTCCGTAGCGATAGATGGGGTTATAATATCCCATCAGCACCAGCGCGGTTTCGGCATGTTCAGCGCGGAATTTTCTGGCAAGTTCCAGCACGTTTTTTAGCGTGGCTCCGGCCTTGAGCGCGCGCAGCCCTGCGGCTTGAATCACTTTGCCATCCGCCATCGGGTCGGAAAATGGAATGCCAAGCTCGATGATATCTGCGCCCGCGCCGGGTAAGGCAGAAAGCAGTCTGGCGCAGGCTTCAACATTCGGATCTCCCCCCATAATGAAGGGGATAAATGCCGCGCGCTGCTCGCGCGATGCTTTCGCAAATGCATTGCTGATGCGAGCGCTCATAGCCCGCCCCCAAGCGCCTGGGCGACGGTGAAAATATCCTTATCGCCCCGGCCGCAGAGATTCATCACCAGCAGATGATCGTTCGGTAAAGATGGCGCAGAGGCAATAACATGGGCAAGTGCATGGCTTGGCTCAAGTGCGGGAAGAATCCCCTCAAGCCGCGCCAGAGTTTGAAAGGCGGCGAGCGCCTCATCATCGGTCGCGCTTACATATTCCACACGACCGGAATCTTTCAAAAACGCATGTTCGGGGCCGATACCGGGATAATCAAGCCCGGCAGAAATCGAATGGGCTTCTTCAATCTGCCCGTCTCCCGTTTGCAGCAGATAGGTGCGGCAGCCATGCAGCACACCGGGCGCGCCAAGCGCGAGAGACGCCGCGTGCGCATGCGTTTTGAGCCCTTTTCCCGCCGCTTCCACACCAACAAGCTTTACCTGTTTATCTTCAAGAAATGGATGAAACAGCCCTATCGCGTTGGAGCCGCCGCCGATACAGGCCACAAGCGAATCCGGCAATCGGCCTTCGCGCGCTTGCATCTGCGCCTTCGTTTCTTCGCCGATTACGGATTGAAAATCTCTCACCATCATGGGGAATGGGTGGGGGCCGGCGGCCGTGCCAATCAGATAATAGGTATCGGCCACATTCGTCACCCAGTCGCGCAGCGCCTCGTTCATGGCGTCTTTGAGTGTGCCGTTTCCGGCGGTCACGGGCACGATCTGCGCCCCGAGTAGCTTCATACGGAAGACATTGGGCTTTTGCCGCTCAATATCTTTCGCGCCCATATAGACAACGCATTTCAGGCCGAACCGCGCGCAGACCGTGGCGGTTGCAACCCCATGCTGGCCTGCGCCGGTTTCGGCGATGATGCGGGTTTTACCCATGCGCAGAGCAAGCAGAATCTGCCCGATGCAGTTATTGATTTTATGCGCGCCGGTATGGTTCAGCTCGTCGCGCTTGAAATAGATTTTTGCCCCGCCCAGTTCCGCCGTCAGGCGCTCGGCAAAATAAAGTGGCGAGGGGCGCCCCACATAGTGGTTCAGCAGATCTGCAAACTGGCGCCTGAAGCCCGCATCCTCGCGCATCGCGTTATAGGCACGCTCCACCTCTAAAATAAGGGGCATGAGGGTCTCGGCAACATAGCGGCCGCCATAAATGCCGAAATGGCCGGATTGATCGGGCTGGGGAATGTTCATGCCCGGGGTTCTAACACGGCCTTATTGAAAGCGGCAATCTTTTCGAGGGATTTTTCACCCGGCCGCGCTTCAATACCGCTTGAGACATCCACCGCTTTAGCACCAGTGATACCTATGGCGCGGGCGACATTTTCGGCCGTCAACCCACCCGCTAAAAACCAGGGAACCGGCAGATTTATGCCCGTAAGCAGCGACCAGTCAAACGCCTCACCGCTGCCACCGGCAAGGGTATCGTGTCTGGTATCGAAAAGAATACTATCCGCGGCTGTGGCGAGGTGATGCGCTGGTAAGATATCTTCGGATGTTTTGACGGATACTCCCGCAATCACCGGAATGCCGGTATGCTCCTTAATCGCAGTAATCCGTGCCGCATCGGTGATGCCATGCACCTGCCAGTAATCCGGCCGGAAATGTTTCAGAATTACATCAAGGGTTGCATCGCTGGGGTTCACCAGCACCACCACGGATTTCACCGGTGGCGGAATGGTGGCTGCAAGCGCCGCCATCACCGGAAGTTCAAGATGGCGCGGGGAGGAAGGGTGATAGACCAGCCCCACGAAAGACGCACCCGTTGCGGCGGCCAGAGCAATTTCCTGCGCCCGTTTCAACCCACAATTTTTAATGAGAATCATCCCCGCCTATGGATCATCCGGTTATCCTCCTGCGCTGAAGCTGCGCAGGTCAGGCCGGATCATCACTCTTTCGGCATCACGTTCATGACACGTTCGCGCAGCTCTTTTCCGGTACGGAAATAAATGGCACTGCGCGTACCAACGGAAACCATGGTACCGTTCTTCGGGTTGCGGGCGGCGCGCGCCTCACGCGTGCGCACTGAAAATGCACCAAACCCGCGCAGCTCCACGCGGTTTCCCTCGGCGAGGGCTTTGGAAATTTCGTCAAACACCGTGCCCACCAGCACCTCAATATCACGCTGATAGAGATGGGGGTAACGCTTGCTCAAACGCTGGATAAGTTCAGATCTCGTCATTTTTCACCTCTCAATTCAGAGAGTTAAACAGGGCTTAAGGATGCCAGATGCTAACCATTCCGTCAAGCGGAAGTGCAAGCGCACCCCGTAAAGGCGAAAGGGTAAGCTGTTCCAGTTTCTCAAGAAACGACTCAAACTCAGGCTCCGGCTCGATGTCACGCATCTCAAGATCGGTAGAAATTCTATGTTTTTTCTGAAGCCAGGCGCGGGCTTCCGCCTCGCCACCCAACCCGTCAATCAGCCCCATCTGAAACGCCTGATGACCGCTATAAATTCGCCCGTCAGCCAGTTCGAGCGCTTTTTCCTGCGAGAATTTACGGCGATCTGCCATCAGCGTCACAAAGAAATGGTAGGTATCATCCACGGTTTTTTGAATTGCTGCGCGTTCTTCCTCCGTCATCGGGCGGGTTAAGGAAGGCACGTCTTTCATGCTGCCGGATTTCACCGTCTCAGTCGTAATACCCAGTTTATCGGCCAGCCGGCTGACTTCAATCGATTCCAGCATTACCCCGACCGATCCGGTGATGGTGCTTTCACGTGCGAGCAGATGATCTCCCCCCAGCGCCGCCATATAGCAGGCCGAAGCGCACAGTGCGCGCATCACGACTACTACCGGTTTTTGCTCTGAAAGTGCGCGCAGCCCGTGATAGAGTTCCTCCCCCGCCACGCCCTGACCACCCGGCGAATCCATCCAGATGATGGCGGCTTTTGCGTGCTCGTCTTCTAAA
>CANHAG010000105.1 GCA_947458525.1 Rhodospirillaceae bacterium
AAGCTGGCCGAGGAAGGCAAACACGGCAAGCTGGGTGATTATGCGCAGATGGTGGCCGAGCAATATGCGGACGAACAGCAGACCGTCGCGAGCAACGGTGGTGTTGAGGTGAACAGCGCCGTGCGGGACGAATATAACGCCGTGTTCGATCGGATTGACTATCTCGAAACGCGGATGAAAGCGCTGCAGGAAACTCATGAGCAGATGATGGCGGATATCCGCGAAACCACCGGCGGAAAGATTAAAGAGATTGAGGAAGTGATTGCCCAGACCGGGGTGAACCGTCAGGAACTGCTGCAGAAAGCAGAGGCCGACGCCAAACGCAAGGCCGAGCGCCGCGAGAAATATGGGCGCATTGAGGGTGGTAAGGGCGGGCCTTATGAGCCGGTGCGCAGCTCACTGCTGAAAGATAAGGATACCGAGCTTTACTTCAACCTGAAACGGCTGATGACCTTGCGCGATATTGCAGAATCCATGCCGCTCGCTACCCCGGTGAAGACGGAATATCGCCAGACCAGCGGGTTCGGCACGCGGGTGGATCCTTTTCATGGCCGCCTTGCCTTTCATAGCGGCATGGATATGGCCGCCCCTTATGGTGCTGAAATCCACGCCGCAACCGATGGCCGGGTGACGTTTACTGGCTGGAAGGGCGCCTATGGCTATACGGTTGATCTCGAACACGGGTTCGGGTTTTCTTCGCGCTATGGGCATTTGAGCAAAATTCTGGTGAAAGACGGTCAGCAGGTGAAAAAAGGGCAGGTGATTGCGATTCAGGGCTCTACTGGCCGCTCTACCGGCATGCATCTGCATTACGAGGTGCGGTATAATGACAAACCCATTAATCCAAAAAATTTCCTGAAGGCAGGCCAGAATGTTCAAGCGCTCAACTAACCAGAAGAAAAAACCTGTCTCCGGCTCGGTGCCGCTGCGTGATAAATCGGGCATGATCCCTTCTGTGATTTCGCAGGATATGCATGTGCTGGGTAATGTGGTGAGTGACGGGCTGCTCGATATTGACGGGAAGATTGACGGTAACATACGCTGCCGCGTCGCCACCATCCGCCCCAACGGCAAGGTGCGCGGTGATGTGCTGGCGGATACGATCCATATCCACGGCCAGATTGAGGGGCTGATTAAAGCACGTTCCGTGCTGCTTTATGCCGGCTCGCGCGTGCAGGGCACCATTATGCATGAGTCGATCTCGGTGGAAGATGGCGCGCTGGTGGATGGTAAATTCAAGCGCACCGATAAGGTGTTTGGGGACGATGACTCCGCCCTCCCGCCTGTGGCAGCCTCGCAGGTGGATGATGCGTTCTTTGATAACGATAATCAGGAACCCATCTCGGCGGAGGAAATGAAAATCCTCGAGAATCTGCGGCTGATTAGTTAGGGATATCTGCCCGGGTATCAGCCACTGGTGGCAGGGGAATCATCGCACTATCACCCCCTCGCCAGAAACGGGGAATTTACACGTTGATGTCCCGTGCGGCAAGGGCGGCGGCGGAAGCGGCGAATGCTTCATTCTCTTGCGCTTTACGCTCAGCTACCTGTCTTGTAACAGGAAGACCCTCATTTAGATTTATACCATTCGGCGCGCCTCCAGTTACCCACACTCCTAAGTCTCGCAGTCTGCAGGCTTCTGCCATAGCGAATTGCTGCGGGGTCTGAGGTTCGTTTGCCTCACGTTGGGAACCGTCAATGCTGGCCGGGAGCTGACCCTCCGCTACGCCAGCAGCCTGTAGAGTTGCAAACGTTGCCGGTTGACCATCGATGGTTACCCCACGCAACTCAGCACCTGAGAAATCCACATCTTTCAGATTTACCTCATTCAGCTCGACATCCCGCCAAGTAGTTCCTGCCAGCGAAGACCCGGGAGCAATGGTGGTGCCGGTTAATCTGGCACCCTCAATCACCGCGCCGGGAGCGGCGGCGATGCTGATAATACGTGTCGCGTGATCCGTATGCAGGTTCGTTAACTGGCTGCGATCGCCCATGGTGATATGCATGACAGCCCCTTGCGCATGGACGTCTTTAACCATTGCGCCCTCTTCCAGTGCAAGCGTTCCGCCTTGGATATTTCTGAAATGAATATCCCGATGCGGCGTTCCGTCCGGTGAAGCCTTAATTATCAGAACTTCGCCATGCTTCATGCCATCAAATGTCGCATTTTCCAACCTTACATGGCTTCCCCGATCAACACCCAGCGCTTCAAGCGCGGTGGCTGGAATGAAGGTAACGTTTGCAAGTTCTGCCCTGTTAAAGGCCAAACCTCGTTCCACTTCATCAAAGGCTCCCGGAGTAAAATTATGCTGATTATAAAGCTTTTCCAGCTCGGTGAGATGCTCCCTGCGAAACTCAATTCCTTCCAGTTTCTGACCTCGAAAATCCACGAGATAAGAGAGTTTTAGCAGCGCCTCTCGCGGTGCGCCTTCTTGTGCAAGACGTTGATTCTCGCGCTGAATGATTGTGTCTGCCGCTTTATAATAATCAAGCAGAGTAATTCTTCCGCCATCACCGCCTGGGTCTTTGCGTGCCTTCTCCAGTGCCTCCTGCTGCAATTTCCGAATATGCTCAACCCGACCTAGCAGTTGTCGTGCCTCCTGCTCATCTGGAGCGAGGGAAAGGCTTCTGCGCAGGGAACCAAAGGCTGCTGGGATTGACACCATAATTTTCGAGCATAACTGAAATTGTTTAAAAACTTATTAATTATCCCCCCATTTTTTTCAGAGTAGAAATCAGGAGAAAATTATCAGTCACTTGAAAATTATGGATATTTTTTTAATCGGGATATGTTCGGGCAAAACATCATGTGGTTTTTATGTAAAAAACCGTAGAAGGCTGCCCTCAGACCGTCTGTTTTCTAAGGGTGGTTGCACCCCCCGCCGGTTCTGAGGAGACACGCCCTTTCTGCGAACCCGGGCGCGGCGTTTCTCCATGTTTCAATTTCATAAGCAAAGCGCGGGTGGTTTCGTAATCGAGATCCTCGTAATAATGATCGTCACTCGCGCTCGTCACCTGAATCATCGGGGCATTGACGCAGGCGCCGAGGCATTCCACCTCGCTTACCGTGAACATGCCGTCCGCACTTGTTTCGCCCGGCTCTACCCCAAGCGAATCCTTACAGGCCTTCAGCACCGCGTCTGACCCGTTCAGCCAGCAGGGCGTGGTGGTGCAGCATTGCACATGGTATTTTCCGATCGGCGCAAGATTATACATGGTGTAGAAACTTGCCACCTCATAGGCGCGCATATAGGGCATATTCACCATGCGCGCGACCGCCTCAATGGCAGCCACCGGCAGCCAGTTTTCATGCTGTTTCTGAGCGAGCATCAAGAGCGGCATCACGGCCGATTGCTCGCGGCCGGCCGGATAGCGGGCGATAATCTTCTCCGCCTCCGCCAGATTTTCGGGCGTGAAGGTGAAGGATTTTGGTTGCCGGACAGAAATTGTATTTTGCATATTAGTATTTCGTATTTATGATGTGGTATTTAGTGGAATTTTCTGCTGACGGAAGTTTGCTCTTTACGTGGAAATGCATCCGTTACCTGATACACGTCCTCAACCAAAGTCATGGCTTTTTGCCATACATTCAAATTAGCATAATGCTGTCCCTTTTCTGCCATCACTAGATACCGAATACCATATCTCACCGATCACTCTCCAGTTTTGCATTGAGATACAATGTATCTGGAGAAAAATCCTGTCCGTGCGGCCAGCGGATGGTTCCGGCCTCACGCCATAATTGCACCATGCGGAAATAACGCTCATCCTGCAGCTCCTTGAAGATGCCCTTATGGACATACTCAGAACAGTCGAACACGCCACGCTCACCATTTTCAAAGGTAAGCGCAAGCTTGTGGTTCGCTAGCGGCACTACGTCAACAACATCCGGACTCATCGAGAAACCTGCTCTTACAGTGGATCAATTTTGTATAGCTCCTGGCCACTTATTGCCAGTTCCCAATCCGCCATCAATTCCGCCTTCCGCAACTCAATCCACGCCAGAAGAAGGCGCAACTGTGCCCGCGGAAAGCTCCCGTCTAGCACCTCACCGTCCGGAATCGAGACTGCAATTTTATGTCCCTGATACCGGGCATGAATATGGGGTAAATTGTGCTTCTTGGTATCTTCGTAATACATCAGCACTAAAATTCCGTAAAACATCGAAATGGTTGGCATAGGCTACCTGTCAATCTCCCCAAAAACAACATCGAGCGTGCCGATAATGGCCGAAACATCGGCGAGCATGTGGCCACGGCTCATGAAATCCAGCCCCTGCAGATGGGCAAATCCCGGCGCGCGGATTTTGCAGCGGTACGGGCGGTTGGTGCCATCCGCAATCAGGAATACGCCGAACTCGCCCTTGGGCGCTTCCACCGCCGTATAGGTCTCACCCGCCGGCACTTTATAGCCTTCCGTATAGAGCTTGAAATGATGAATCATCGCTTCCATGGATTCTTTCATCAGCCCGCGTTTGGGCGGGGCGATTTTCGGGTCATCCACCACCACCGGGCCGGGCGCGAGTTTTTCGAGGCACTGCTCAATCAGTTTCAGCGCCTGCCGCATTTCCTGCATACGCACGAGATAGCGATCGTAACAATCGCCGTTTTTGCCCACAGGTATCTGGAAATCAAGCTCGCCGTAAATCTCGTAGGGTGCCGCTTTGCGAATGTCCCACGCCACCCCGGAACCGCGCAGCATGGGGCCTGAGAAACCCCAGGCCAGCGCGTCCTCGCGGCTGACCACCCCTACATCCACCGTGCGCTGTTTCCAGATACGGTTTTCGGTGAGCAGCCCTTCCACATCGTCGATAATCTTCCCAAAGCCGCGCGCGAATTTTGCGATGTCCTCATCAAGCCCTGCGGGCATATCCTGATGCACCCCGCCCGGGCGGATATAAGCAGAGTGAAACCGTGCGCCCGACACACGCTCGTAAAATTCGAGGATGCGCTCGCGCTCCTCAAACATCCATAAAAGCGGGGTGGTCGCCCCTACATCCAGCGCCTGCGTGGTGACGTTGAGGGTATGGTTCAAAATCCGCGTAAGCTCACTGAACAGCACGCGGATGACCTGCGCCCGGCGGGGCACGGTGATGCCCAGCAGTTTTTCAGTGGCGAGCGAAAAACAATGTTCCTGATTCATCGGCGAGACGTAATCGAGCCGGTCGAAATAGGGCAGAGCCTGCAGGTAGGTTTTATGCTCAATCAGCTTTTCCGTGCCGCGGTGCAAGAGGCCGATATGGGGGTCGGCGCGCTCCACCACCTCGCCATCCATCTCCAGTATCAGGCGCAATACCCCATGTGCGGCCGGGTGCTGCGGACCAAAATTGAGCGTCAGATTCTGGATTTCAACTTGTTTGGTCATAACATCCTGTGCATGATATAAATATCGACAAATCCGTGCGAAGCATGGCGGAAAGAGTCAGGCGCGATGCCGATGATTTTGAAGCCCATGCTCTGCCACAATTCCACCGCCTTTATATTGGTGGAAACGACGTAATTGAACTGCATGCTGCGATATCCCTGCCGCCGCGCTTCCTCGAGCGAGAACTGGCACATGGCACGGGCAATGCCGCGGCCACGATGCGAGGCCTTGACCATATAACCGGCATTGGCCACATGCGCGCCCAGCCCGTGATGGTTGGGGCGCAGCGTGAACGTGCCCACGATTTCCTC
>CANHAG010000106.1 GCA_947458525.1 Rhodospirillaceae bacterium
CTAGCCGTAGTTGATGCGTCCAGCGTAGGTCGCGGCCTTTAAGCTAGCTTCCCACCTAACGCACGATTCTTTCTTTCCAATTTCTGCCGGAGCCATTATACTGTCGCCCTCGCGGCGTAATCGGGGCGAAGTAGAAGCGCATGAGCACAAACTGGAAAACCGGAGCCTACAGCAAAAACACCACCCCGGTCTCGGTGGATGAGGCGCTGCTGAACGAAAAAGGCGTGATTCTGCTCCAGGGTAAAAATATTTATGGCGACCAGATCTTCACCTATCTTGAGCTGACCCTCAAAAGCCTGATTCAGCTGCGCGATAAAATGCGCCGCAAGGAAGATTTCATGCCCGCCGAATATGGCACCGTGCTGGCCGCAGGCCGCGGCGACCCTTCGCCTGAGCTTAAATCCGAAATGGCCGTAGCTCACCAGATGGTGGACGTGCCCAAACCTGCCGCTTCCTCCCCCGCCCCTGCCCCTGCTGCAGTGCCGCAACCAAAATTATGGGATGATTAACGTTTTCTTTACTCTTACCAGCTACTCTCGTGAATCAGAAAGAGGAGATTCACATGCAGCGTATGGAAGATGTCACCGCCCTGAGTTCACTGATTGATGCGCAGGTATTCGGCGCCCGCAGCGAGTGGGAGAAACACGATATCGGCGGCGTGGTCACTTATGTGAAGCCCATTGCCGCGCACGACCCGGAGCTGAAAGCGCGCATCGCCGCCCGTTATGATGAGCTGGGCTTCGTGCCCATGTTCTTCCGTGAATCCGGCCGCGAGTTTGTGGCGCTTGAGAGCATCAAAGCCACAGCCCGCACACGCTACCAGTCCACCGAAGCGGCCTTCGTTGAGCAGATTCTGAAGAAGCTTTAGAAGCTTTAGAAGCTATAGAAGCGCTCGTCACGAGGCAGGGGCAGTCCGTTCGCCAGCGAATATGGCAACCGGGAAGGCGGCAATAATCGCCTTACGATACCACAGCAGTTCTGGAACGTGCTACCGCATGCTGGCGGCAGGCGAGCTCCAGCCGTCCGATCTCAAGATCAAGCGCAAGCTCGGCGCCAATTTCCTGAACCAGATGCATGGTGAGCAGCGGCTGCGAGGTTTTCGGGGTAAGCATCGCTTCATCCCCATGGCCTTTCAAAATGGTGAGCGTTTCCGCATCAAGCTTCACCGTTTCGCCGGTGGCGGTGATGAGGATTTCCTTCGTGCCCGCCGCATCTTCCTTGAGCCTGACGGCCACCGTGCCGCCGCGAATAAGCGATGCGCCCGCTACTAAAATCAGGTTAAGCAGCAGCCGACCCATTTTCTGACTCACCGCAATGCCGCTCGCATCCGTATGCGAATCCGGCCAGTCGAGCTTCACTTTGGTGGAGGAGAATAAATCCTCCGCCAGTTTTTTCTTTTCGGCAATTCCCGTTTCACCCTCGCCTACGCGCCCATAGGCCTGGCGGTAAAATTGCAGGCGGTTCACCGCCTCATGCGCGCTCGAAAGAATCAGCTGCATGGCTTCGTTCTGCATGTCGAAGCCTTCTTCGGTAAGGAATTCCGCGCCGTTATTCACAGCGCCAATCGGCCCGGTCAGATCGTGACACAGGCGCGTACATAACATCTCGGCGAGGCGGGTTTCGTTAATCATTTTCTTATGTGACCCATGCTGGTTCATGTTACGGGTAACGCGGAATGCACTACCCCTCAAGTGCTATTCTACGGCCAAAGAATAAATTTTTAGTTAACGCCGCCCGGTAAAAGGCGGGTTTTATACAGGCGCGAGGTAACCCCATGCCCGCAAAAGGGGTATTACGCCCCCAGACCCGGCAAACCCCGGGATGTTCACTTAAGCCATGTTCCCGTACTCTACGTCACACAGCTCTATAGTAAAGCCAGAACGCCCGGGCGATCTTGACGGGGCGGCAGTTAATAGCTTATAATAAGACCTAATAGAATCTAATAGGAGTTATTATGCAGACACTATCCTTTCAGGCGCCGGATAAAATGAGCAAGGCGCTCGCTAAATATGCCAAGGAATTAAAACTCAGCAAAGCGCATCTCATCCGCGAGAGTCTCGAGCAGTATCTCGAGGATCTGGAGGATATCGCGGCGGTGAAGCGGGCGCGGGCAGAGAGTAAAGGGCAACGAACCTATACGCTCGCTGAAATGCGTCAGCGTTACGGGCTGGATTAGTAATGATCGGCTCCTGGCGCGTCATCTTTTCAACGTCGGCAGACAAGCAATTCGACCGTTTGGATCCGCAGACGCAGCATCAGGTAATGAACTATGTTGCAAGGCTGGAGCGTATGGAAGACCCAACGCTCTCAGGCGCGATGCTGACCGGAAGCTTGGCGGGACTCTGGCGCTACCGCGTGGGCAAATACCGGCTGATTTGCGAGCTGAAAAAGAATGTGCTGGTGATTGAGGTTATCACCATCGCCAAACGCGATAAGGTTTATCGGTGAGATCAGGGGACACCAAACCCTCTCTTTGGGGGACTGAGCAGGTAAGCTCAAGACTCTACTTACGAATGGACTAACCTCGGGCAGCCGATCACCATGACAATTCAGAACGCCCGTGCGAACATAATGGTGCATCTAAGAGAAGATGAGGAAAGGTTGTAATTTGCGGCAATGTCGGTCACGGAAGTGGAATTTGTGCACACACTTCGACCATATGCTATTACCTTGCCTGTGGCAGGCCTTCCATCATCCATCTTGCTGTCAATATTCCATAATTCTTCCGGCTTGAGATTGGCTGTGGCGGGAAAAGTGCCGTTAGATTGTGCCCCGAAATGAAAAGCGTTACCGTAATCTGCCGCAAAGGCAGAAAGATCACCTGCCGAAATGCCCCAGAAATTTACAAACCAGCCTGAATTCGGAAGCTTGCTGAGGGGCGTATTCAACCCGACCTGAGTAGCCCAGGCATTAGCACTGGTTGCGCGAACACCCGTGTAAGTCCCCTCTATCAATCCTGCATTGGCCAGATGTTGCCAGAAGCGGAAAACTTCGTTGGAATTTGGATTAAACCCCGTATCTTCAATGCCCCCATCACCATCACCATTACATGTCGTTGTGTTCGTTGATGGCTGTGTTTCGTTTCCGGGACAGGTGGTCGCCGCACCCCAGAAGGCCGTGGCGTTAGGCATATCACCGGGAAGGGCAAAATACTTATCGCGGAAGGTCTGGGTAGCAGAAACGTAGCGGTTATAGTCGGCTGTGATGCTCCGCAGCTCCGCCGCGCGGATGAGGGATTGACCCGACATGATGCCCCCCACCAGCAGGCCGAGAATGACCAGCACAATAGCCAATTCGATGAGCGAGAAGCCGGCCATACGCGTCACCCCGTCGCATGACGGGGTCTGGTCTGATGGGCAAGACCGGATGCCGTCATGAAGACGGCATGACAGGGTGTGGGATTCCGGGTGAGGGCGAATGGTGGGGAGGCATGCCCTCACCCGTCTCGCCTTGCTCGCCGACCTCTCCCGGTGGGAGAGGTGAAAAAGACGCAGCGCGTGCGCATTACCTCTCCCCGCGGGAGAGGTCAGAATCTGCGCAGCGGATTCTGGGTGAGGGCAGGAGGTGGGTAAGAGTCCCCTATTTTTTGTCATCCCCGCCAGTAACGGAAGATTCAGTGCGGGGGGGGTGATAGAGCGGCGCGGGGTCATGGCAGGAATCTCCGTTGCGATAGTAAGAAGGAAAAGCCGCGATTGATTGGTAGTTATTCTAGCTGAAATTACAGGATTTTTCAAGGATAGCTTACGCTATTAGCCGTGAGCCGCGAGCGGTGAGGTTTTAGCTTTATACTCTTCTCTTTTTTCGTGCGGCGCGAAGGGAAGGGCATGGGGGTCACCAAATAATGGGCGGGAGAGGGCCGCGATTCAATCAGAGGCAGCGCGTTGCCCATTCTATCATGTCCCCTAAGTGGCGCGGTCAGGGGACATCAATACTCTTTCTTGCATTCCTGTCCCTCTTCAGCGACTTGCGACCTGCTGGCTGCCGGCCTTACGCAGGGAAGCGAGTTCCTGCAATATCGCCCCCTGGCGTGCTTTGAATTTTTTTAACTCCGCCCCTGCAAGAGCTTGCGAGGTGTTGAATTTCTGCGCGGTGGGATTCACCTGACGCCCATTCTGCATCACCTCGTAATGCAGATGCGGGCCGGTGGACATGCCGGTCGAGCCGACATAGGCAATCACCTGCCCCTGCCGCACCCGGCTGCCCACCTGAATTTTACCGAAGCGCGAGATATGGCCATAGGCGGTGGAATAGGTGTTATTATGGCGGATCTGCACATAATTCCCATAGCCGCCCTTCCAGCCACGGAAGGTAACAACACCATCCCCCGCTGCCAGAATCGGCGTGCCGATGGGGGCGCCAAAATCCACCCCCTGATGCATTTTACTGAAGCCCATGACCGGGTGGCGGCGCATGCCGAAGCCCGACGTAATACGCGCCGCGTGAATCGGCGTGCGCAAGAGGGATTTCACCACACTCTCGCCCTTGGCATTGTACCAGCTGCTGCGGCCGGAAGCATCGGCAAAGCGGAAAATTTCCATCTTGCGGCCGCGCAAGGTGAGCGAGGCATAGCGCGGGTTATCATAGCCACCCACGCGCCCGTCTGCGGTGGTTTGTTTATCCATCACCACTTCGATGGTGTCGCCCGGGTGAATATCGCGCTGGAAATCCACGTCATAGCTGAAAGCCCGCACCAGCTCGCCCATGATGCGCGAGGGAATCCCCGCATCATCCGCCGCCTGATAAAGGCTTGAACGCACCACGCCCCTGGTGTGGAAGGCATGGTCTTTCAGCTCGGCCTTGATCGCGGCAACGCTGAAATCGCCGCTGCTCAGGCGCTCGAGCGCTACGGTGGAAAGATTGGGCAGGTTAATGGCCAGTTCCTTCACCGCCGCCCGGTCGCCCAGCCGCTCATGCCGCGCGAGGGTGAGGGAAATTTTCTGCCCCACGCGCAATTTGCCGGGGTTGAATTCGCGTTTCAGCGCGGCGACGACCTGATGCGCCTCGGCCTCCTCCACCTGCTGCGCCACAAGCATATCAAGCAGCGTGTCGCCTTGAGCGACTTCCAGATCAATCGTACGCGGGAAGATGGGGGCGGGCGGGGCGGGGGCAAGTGTAAGCCCCGCAAAGACAACATGCGACGAATCCGCCGGAAGTGGCGGCAGGGTAGCAATGGCGGGAGCAGGCGCGCTGAGCTTTGCCGGTGCGGAAGCGGCGGCCGGTTTTGCCTCCGCCAGTTTTATCGGCGTGGCAGGTGCGGGGGCGGCCACCCAGCGCTCATAGCTGGGTACGAGCACCGCCCCCACCAGAAGATTCATGAAAAACGAAGCGCCAATGCCAAACAGCGCGCCCAGCACAAACCAGTTGACGCGGATACGGCTGAAACGTTTCTGTGTGAGAATACGCGGGCCGCCAGACCCACGCCCGTGATAGGCCGAAACCGCCGCAATAGGGGGACGCACAGCCGACGGCATTCCACAACTCCCTGTTGGTACATGCTGCCGAATGCGCTGATTTTTATCAGTTTTTGCTTGATTTAGCGGGAGTTTACGCCCTTGTTCCTGAATTGCAAGGAAAAAATGCCTTCTCCTTGCGCGTGGGGCATTTTTGGGTGCATCGCTTTTGCTAATCCGCTACAGCCCTGCCCATGGAACCGCATTCCAAGACTGTGCTGC
>CANHAG010000107.1 GCA_947458525.1 Rhodospirillaceae bacterium
ACGAGCTGGCGGAGCTTGCCGAACGCATCAAGAAAACGAAGCTGAGTAAGGAAGCGCGGGAGAAATGTGAGGCGGAGCTGAAAAAACTGCGCACCATGAGCGCCATGTCGGCGGAAGCCTCCGTCATCCGCAATTACCTTGACTGGATGACGACGATCCCCTGGAGAAAAAATACCCGGGTGAAGCATGATCTCAAAGCTGCCGAGCGGATTCTCGATCAGGATCATTACGGACTTGAGAAAGTGAAAGAGCGCATCCTTGAATATCTGGCGGTGCAGGCGCGCACCAAGCAGGTGCGCGGGCCGATTCTGTGCCTCGTTGGCCCGCCGGGCGTGGGGAAGACCTCGCTTGCCCGTTCCATCGCGCGCGCGACGGGGCGGCAATATGTAAAAATTTCGCTGGGCGGGGTGCGGGATGAAGCTGAGATTCGCGGCCATCGCCGCACTTATATCGGCTCCATGCCCGGCAAGCTCATTCAATCCATGAAAAAATCCAAGTCGAGCAATCCTCTCATTCTGCTCGATGAGATTGACAAAATGGGGCATGATTTCCGTGGTGACCCGGCCTCGGCACTGCTCGAAGTGCTCGATCCGGAACAGAACAAACAATTCAACGATCACTATCTTGAGGTGGATTACGATCTTTCAGAAGTGATGTTTCTCACCACCGCCAATTCACTCAACATGCCGCGTCCGCTGCTGGACCGGATGGAGGTGATTCGGCTCTCTGGCTACACGGAAGATGAAAAACTGGGGATTGCGCGCCAGCATCTCATTCCCAAACAGATGAAAGATCACGGTCTCAAGAAGGAAGAATGGAGCATTTCTGACGATGCGCTGCGCGGCGCTATTCGCTATTACACACGCGAAGCAGGCGTCAGGAATCTGGAGCGTGAGATCGCAAAAATGGTGCGCAAATCCGTCAAAGAAATCATGATGGGCAAAAAGACGCAGGTGCATATCACCAATAAAAATCTCGGCAAGTTTCTGGGCGTGAAGAAATTCACCTATGGTGAGGCCGAGATGCATGATCAGGTGGGTGTCACTACCGGTCTGGCATGGACGGAAACGGGCGGAGATCTGCTGCTGATTGAATCCGTCACCGTACCCGGTAAGGGCGGCATCAAATATACCGGCACGCTTGGGGATGTGATGAAAGAATCGGTGCAGGCGGCGCATAGCTATGTGCAAAGCCGCGCGCTGCATTTCGGTATCAAGCCCACCCGCTTCAAGCAGAAAGATATTCACGTGCATGTGCCAGAAGGCGCCACGCCGAAAGACGGCCCCTCGGCGGGGATTGCCATGTGCACCACCATTGTTTCGGTGCTGACCGGGATTCCGGTGAAAAAGAACGTGGCGATGACGGGGGAGGTGACCCTGCGCGGGCGCGTGCTGGCGATTGGTGGGCTCAAAGAAAAACTGCTCGCCGCGCTGCGCGGCGGCATCACCACCGTGCTGATTCCGAAAGAGAACGTGAAAGATCTGGAAGAGATTCCTGATAATGTGAAAAAAGGCCTCGAGATCATCCCTGTGGAGCATGTGGATGAAGTGATGGAGCATGCCCTTGCCCACCGCCCCACCCCCATTACTGACTGGGTAGAGGTGGAGGATGAAGCTGTCCTCAAAAAGTCCGCCGAGGATGAGGAAGACGGAGCCATTCGCCCGCATTAGAGGGCAGGGGGCTGCCTAGGCAGCTACGTATTATTCCCGCGTCGCCCGGCGTTCGAGCAGGCGTTCAATCGCGCCCTGAATCGGCAGGCGTGCTTCCAGAATTTCATGCACGGTCTCGGCAATCGGCATTCTTGCGCCCAGCTTCTGCGCCAGCCCCGCCACAGACTCAGCGGTGGCGACTCCTTCGGTCAGCCCTGTTTTGGTGGCGTGTAGCAGCTCTGCCACCGGCGCCCCAGCGCCCAGCGCCTGCCCCAGCGCATAATTGCGCGATCCGGCGCTGGTGCAGGAAAGCAGCACGTCACCAATGCCTGCCAGCCCCATCAGCGTCTCTTCCTTACCGCCTTTGGCGCGGGCAAGGCGCATCATCTCCGCCATGCCGCGGCTGATGAGCGCGGCGCGCGCATTTTCACCAAGCTTCCGTCCGGCTGTAATGCCCGCAGCAATCGCCAGCACGTTTTTCACGGCGCCGCCAATCTGTGTGCCGATAGGGTCGTCATTGCCATAAATCCGGAAGAATTTTCCACTGAGCGCAAAGGTAATCGGCTCCGCCCAGAAAGGGTGATGGGTGGCAAGCGCCGAGGCGGTCGGCAGGCCCTCTGCCGCCTCGCGGGCAAAGTTGGGGCCAGAGAGAACCAGCAGCGGATTCTGCGGCAGAATCGATTGCACTACCTCGCTCATCAGCATCAGCGATCCACGCTCAATCCCCTTAGTGGCCAGCACCAGCGGCGTAGTGGCGGCGACAAGATCCGAAAGTGCAATACATGCCGCGCGCATGGATTGTGCCGGCACCGCAAGAATCAGCACGCTGCACTCCTTCAGCGCCATAAGATCGCGGGCAATATGAATGGCGGGGTCGATAAACACCTCCGGCAGATGCACCGCGTTGACCCGGCGTTTTTCTATTGCCTCCGCCACCAGCGGATTGCGCACCCAGAGCGTTGCGCGCGCGCCGGCGCGATTGGCAAGAATGGCCAGCGCCGTGCCCCATGCCCCTGCACCCACTACGCCGATATGTAATTCTTCGCTATTCATGCGTTTTGCTTATGCTCTTTTTCATGCGTCTTGTCACTGGACGATCGCACACGTCACTTTGAGAATGCTCGAGCCGCGCCGCGCGGGATCCCCGCTTTCGCAGGGATAACAGAAAGAGCGCTACGCCGCCCTGGTGATGCCGATGGTGATTTTCTCGCCGTCCAACTCCTGGGTTGATATATTTTCCGATTTCTCCGCCCCGCTTCTGGCAATGGAAACGGCGAGGGTCTGCTCCTCAATATATTTCTGGTGCGTGAGTGCGGGCTGCATGGCGTGGGGTAAATCCAGCACCAGCGCAATCCGGTCGCTTACATTCAGGCCTGCCTCTTTACGCGCCTGCTGAATCATCCGCACCAGATCCCGCGCCATGCCTTCGGCCTCAAGCTCGGGCGTGATGGTGAGGTCGAGCACGACGAGTGAATTACCTTTATGCATAGGCATAGTCGTAGCCTTATTCCTAGGTACTAAACTCACACTGAATTCATAATCGCATTCACCAACTTCATTTACCTCCCATGTATTTTCTAGTGTAACTCCTGCAATTTCTACTTTCGTTGCGCCTCTGTCATCAGCCGCAACTATTTTCCATTCGCCCTTCTTTGATGCAGCAATAATGTCTTTGGTTATTGCAGGATATCTCTTTCCCACCACCCTTGCATTTATCACTAACTGCATTGTTGCAACGCTTGTGATATCAGTGGAGAAATCCACTTCTTTTACGTTTACCTCATCTTTAATGATGCTGAGAAGAGCATGAGGTTCCTCAATCCATGTGTATTCCATCTCATTATAGACAGTGAGCTTCTGTAGCGGATGGCGCACACGAATATTAGCATTTCCTCTTACTCCGAGCCCCGCATTACAAATATCTCGCACTTTATCCATATCACCAACGATCAATAAATCTGTAGTATTGAATTTTGTGTCCACATCCGGAAAATCTTGTAAGTGAACCGAAATAATCCCCCCACCCGCTCGCGCACTCGCGGGCTCCCCCTCAAGGGGGGAGCGAGGCTTGCTTAACTCCCCCCCTGAGGGGGAGTCAAACGACATAGTCGTTTGGTGGGGGGTAAAATTCAACCCACGATACACAGCTTCCGCCGTGAACGGCAACAGCGGTGCGGCGGCGCGCATCATCACGTTCAGCACGGTGAAAAGCGTGTCATAGGCGGCCTGTTTATCTGCATCATGCGTTTCTTTCCAGAAACGCTCTTTGCTGCGGCGGATATACCAGTTATTCAGCACCTCAAAAAATCCGGAAATTGCCTCACACGCGCCGGGCGTATCATAGGCATCAAGCGAGGCGCGCACCCGCTCTACCGCCGCGCGGCATTTGGCGAGGATGTAACGGTCAAGCAGGTGCGTGGCGGGTGAAGAAGTGTCCCCTGTCACCATCTGCGCCTTCACCCCATCCGCATTCGCATAAAGCGTGAAGAAATTATAGGCGTTCCAGATGGGTTTGATGTGAAGCCGCACCACATCGCGGATGAATTTTCCGTCCGGATCCACGGCTAAATCCGCGCCGCGCATCACGGGGCTGGCCAGCATCATCCAGCGCAGTGCATCCGCGCCATAGTGATGCATCACTTCTTTAGGGTCTTTGTAATTTTTGAGACGCTTGCTATATTTAAGGCCGGTTTCCTCATCAATCACGACACCGTGACAGATGCAGTTTTTGAAAGGGGCTTTGCCAAACAGCGCCGCGCTCAGCACCTGCAGCGTATAGAACCAGCCGCGCGTCTGGGCGATATATTCGGTAATGAAATCGGCGGGGAATGCGCGCTCGAACCGCTCTTTATTTTCAAACGGGTAATGCAGCTGTGCAAACGGCATGGCGCCGGATTCAAACCAGCAATCAAACACGTCATCAATGCGGCGATATTCCTCGCCCTCAATCTTCAGCACGATGTCATCAACGACCGGGCGGTGAAGGTCGGTCACTTTCTGTCCGCTCAACCGTTCGATTTCTTCAATCGAACCGCAGACATGAATCTTACCACTTGCCGATTTCCAGATCGGGATCGGCGTGCCCCAGAAACGGTTGCGCGAGATTGACCAGTCGGGCGCAGACTCAATCCCCTTGCCCATCTGACCGTTCTTCACATGGTCGGGAATCCAGTGAATCTGCTGGTTATTCGCCGCCATCACCTGCTTGACGCTTTGC
This sequence comes from Rhodospirillaceae bacterium, assembly GCA_947458525.1. Taxonomy (GTDB): domain Bacteria; phylum Pseudomonadota; class Alphaproteobacteria; order Rickettsiales; family UBA3002; genus JAFLDD01. The sequence continues at coordinate 4,867 of CANHAG010000107.1, forward strand.
TGATTAAGCGCCGCCACGGGTTCGTTCAAATTGATATACCAGCTCGACATCGCGCGGTAGATGAGCGGTGTATCCGTACGCCAGCAATGGGGGTAATTATGGGTGATGACTTCGTCTTTCACCAGCGTGCCGTTTGCCTTGAGCCAGCGCAGAATCCGCATATTGGCAAGGCCAAATTTCTCCACATCTTTTTCGCTGATATGGTTGGCTTTATCCGCCTCTGTGTAAGCCGCTTTCTCGGCAATCACATTGAGGCCGGAAAGGCGCAACATGCCCACCGCGTACCCCCCCCCTGAGGGGGAGTCGGCGCGCTGCTTTGTGCGCCGGTGGGGGGTGTTTTCCAATGCCTCAAGAATCCGCTCGCAGACGCCATCAAGATTCGCATCCACTTCATTATTCCAAAAGCGCAGGAGCTGATAGCCAAGCCCATGCAAGGCTGCATCACGGGCGTTATCGGCAACCGAATCGGCATGCTGGCTACCATCTAATTCGATGATGAGTTGCTTATCCGGATTGTAGAAATCCGCAATATAGGAACCGATCGGTTGTTGCCTGCGGAATTTATAGCCCCCCAACTGCTCGCCTTTTAGCCGTTCCCATATTTTCTGTTCCCACGGGGTTGGTTCCTTACGCATCGCCCGGGCATAGCGGGTGAGTATCGCCTCATACCCCCCACGGCTTTGCGAGGGCAAAGCCTGCTCCCCCTCAGGGGGGGAGCTAAAATTCTTCGCTCCTCGCAGCGCGTCACGCTCTTGAAGAAGCGAAGAACTACTCCCCCCGCGCAGTGAATCATGCGCTTG
>CANHAG010000108.1 GCA_947458525.1 Rhodospirillaceae bacterium
CAGGCTGCGTGACGGTAGCTACGCGGAAGCTATCGCTGCGGAAAAAACGGAGGCTTCTCCCGCCCAAGCCGCGCGCTAACTTAAGCGCGGTTCATGCGCGTCACGCCGCGGCCTGATAAACGCCAATAATCTCACTCAAAAGCGCCAGCGCGTCTGGCTTTTTGCGCTGGAAGGCATTGCGCCCCATGATCGAACCATCGCCACCACCGTCGGCAATCGCCTGCACTTCGGCCAGTACTTCCGCGTTTGATTTTGCGCCGCCGCCCGAGAAAATCACTATCCGCCGGCCGCCGAACGTGGCCTGTTTGATATGGGCGATGCGCTCGGCCAGTGTCGCCACCGGAATTTTTTCCTGCTCATAGATTTTTTTCGCCTCCGTCTGCTCGATATGCGCCGTAGGTGGCTTCACCTTGATGATATGCGCGCCCAGTAATGCCGCGATATGGGCGGCATAGGCGGTGACATCAATGGCGGTTTCGCCATCCTTTGAAAGCCCCGCCCCGCGCGGATACGACCAGATGACAGTGGCAAGCCCCGCAGCCTTGGCTTCCTCGCTGAGCGCGCGGATTTCTTCCATCATATCATAGGCCTGCGCCGAACCGGGATAGATGGTAAAGCCGATCGCCGCACAGCCCAGCCTGAGGGCATCTTTCACGCTTGCAGTCACCGCCTGATCGGGCGCGGCATCTTTGGGTACGAGCGAATTATTGCTGTTAATTTTTAGAATGGTCGGGATTTTGCCCTTGAACGTATCCGCCCCGGCCTCCAGCATGCCAAGCGGCGCGGCATAGGCATTCAGCCCCGCATCCAGCGCCAGCTCAAAATGATAGTGCGGATTGTACGCCGCCGGATTCGCCGCAAAGCTGCGCGCCGGGCCATGCTCGAACCCCTGATCCACCGGCAGAATCACCATTTTTCCCGTGCCGCCCAGCGTGCCATGCATCAGCAGCCGCGCCAGATTGGCCTTGGTGGCTTCGCTTGCGCCTTCATACCAGCTCAGCATTGTCTTCACGCGCGGCGTCAGTTGCATGGGGCTCTCCATTATTGCTTTCTGGCCTTTAGTAACCTGCCGACAAAAAGTGTCAAGCCGTGATGCCCATGCGGGGTCAGTCATTAGGATAGAACGGAAAATACGAGAGTATGCTAAAGTGCAGAAGCGTTATCATCTGGTTGCGCGGGCAGAAGATGCGCTACGATCATGATCCGACCCATGCCCGATGATCTTTTCAAGATAGGGAGCCCGGCCTTTGGATACCAGTTGGAGCTGATCAATAGCCTGCTGGCCGGAAACCACACCAGCCTCTATGAACCCGATGCCGTATTCATTGCCGCGCCTGAGGGGAAGGAAACTGCCAGCAACCGACACACCACTTGCAGCCATATTACTGAATGCCTGCCTGAAACTTTCCGCCATGTTGACCTGTCCTTTGCCGGGGGATGCATAGCAGGGTGATTTTCCGGGGTTACTGAATTCCACGCTTCCCTGCTCAAGTACAAACATTTTTTCCGATGTCTGCCCATGAGATCTGGCAAAATCTTCCAGCACATCGCGTATAAGCTGTTTGGGGCTTTTCATATCTTTCGCGCTGGCGAGGAAGGTCATTTGACCATCAAGCGCGCTCCAGGCCTGATAGCCATGGATGGAAAAGAAGTTGCCATCGCTCATCTTCACGCCGGGTTTAAGTGGCACAGTGAATTTCACGCTGTTGGTATATTGCATATCTGCCAGTTTCGCGCGCGTGCCTTGAGGAAGCCCGAGATGCTCCAGCCCCTCGATCTTTGCCAGACTATAGGTAGGTAACGCAAGCAGCAGTCGGTCTGTTGTCGCCGGTGGGGTGGCAGTATTTTCGAAATTCAGCTGCAGCTTTTCTCCCTGTTTATCCACGCGCGCCAGCGCCGCATTTTCGTGGAATCTGACACCGTGCTGTGTAAGATAGTTTTTGAGTGCATCCACAATTTTTTCTGTACCGCCCTCCACCCGATACGCACAGTCACTTTCCAATATCTGCTTGTTCGTGGAACTTACTTCATGCACAAACTGGCGTGCATTAATTTCTTCCGGCGCTCGGCCGGATTCCGATACATAGGCCTGCATCGCCATTGTCAGAATTTCAGGATCCACCCGGTTCTCATCCATGCCGAACCATTTTTTCACACGCGCAAAAAAAGGAGGAGGGTTCTGCCTAGGGATGGTGGCACCCATATGTGCCATATATTCTGCAAGCGACATCTGATCGAGCTTTCGTGCGAGCGCACCTTCCGGATTCTGCAGCACCTCTTCCCTGTGACGGCGTATATGGTAGAATACCGGTTCAAACGCCTCCATGAATTCTGCGCCATTTATGATGCTGCCATCCGCACGCTGAAAGCTCTGTTCCCCCTGGTCGGTCGAAGGAAGAAGCGGCACGTTAAGCGCCGCGCAGATCGCCCGCAGTTCCGTGTGGGTGCTGTCAATGAATTCTGCTCCCTTGTTTATGACCTTGCCGTCCCGCCAGACGCTTCGAATCTGCCCCCCCAGACGGTCACTGCCTTCATAAACATCAATAGCAGAGCCGGGCTGGCCCTGCTGAATTGCATAATAGGCAGCAGTCAGTCCCGTGATGCCGCCACCAGCAATCGCCAGCCTTTGTGGAGTTCTATTATGGGGTTCTGACATCTATAACTTCCCTAATACTCTGTAAGGGTAACAGAACTCAGGCGGGAGTTTTGTGAAGATTAGATGAAAGTCTGGTAAACCCTTGCTCAGATAGTTTGAATTTCATATGTTTTTCACTGATTTTGCTGAAATTTTAACCTCTGGCGCGTGGATTAGCGCTGGCAAGTTTTAAGAATCCCGCTATATCCTGACGCCTATGAGCAGCCCGGCAATTGAAGTAACAAATCTTACCAAAACCTACCGCAGCAAGAGCGGAGGCACGACGGAGGCGTTGAAAGGTATTTCACTCACCGTGCCGCGCGGGGCATTTTTTGGTCTGCTTGGGCCGAATGGGGCGGGGAAGTCCACCCTTATCAATATTCTTGCGGGGCTGGTTATCAAGACCTCCGGCAGCGCAAAAATATGTGGGTATGATAGTGAGACCGCACCGCGTCAGGCGCGTGGTTCCATCGGCGTGGTGCCGCAGGAGCTGGCGCTTGATACGTTTTTCACTGTGCGGCAGGCGCTTGATATCACCGCTGGCTATTACGGCGTGCCGGCGGCCGCGCGCCGCACGCAGGAAATCATCGAGGCGATGGGGCTGGCCGATAAGGCGGATGCGCCCTCGCGCCGGCTTTCAGGCGGCATGCGGCGCAGGCTTCTGGTGGGCAAGGCGCTGGTGCATAGCCCGCCGGTGCTGATTTTAGATGAACCAACCGCCGGCGTGGATGTGGAGCTGCGCACCCAGCTATGGGACTATGTGCGCGGCCTGAATAAACGTGGCACAACGGTGCTGCTGACCACCCATTACCTCGAAGAGGCCGAGGAATTATGCGACGAAATCGCCATCATTAACCATGGCCAGATTATCGCACATGACCAGAAAACCGCCCTGATGGGCAAGCTTGATAAAAAACAGATCACCTTTCATTTCACCACGCCACTTGCGGAAATTCCGGCCGCGCTGGCGGATCTTTCTCCCGCTCTGCGTGAGGGGAAACTGACGCTCGAATACCAGCCCAGCCGCGCGAATATGGATAAAATCTTAACGCGCGTCCGCGATGCTGGCCTTATCATTCGCGATGTATCGACCGAAGAAGCGGATCTTGAAGATATTTTCCGCACCCTTACCAAACGCGCCGCATAGGTTATACTCACGTGAGCAATGTATTGCACACGTGAGTATCAAAACCGTCCGCCGTAAGCGGCGGTTTTGCGCCGCGTAGCGAGCGAGACGCATAAATAATTATGTGTAATTATTTATGCACATGACTAAAATTACCACAGCCGCTTACGCAACCAGTTACCTGCACAAAAAAAACGGGGGCATGCGCCCCCGTTTCCCATCTCTCTGATGTGCGGCCGCTTAGCGCCGTTCACCCATAATTCTGAGCAGATTGATGAAGAGATAGATGAAGTCGAAATAAAGCGACAGCGCGCCGAGTATAGAGGCTTTTTTCGCTGCCTCGCCCGACCCGCCGGTCATGTAGTAAATCTCTTTCACCTTCTGCGTATCATAGGCAGTCAGCCCCAGCGCCAGCAGTACCCCGGCGTAAGACAGGGCAAGATCCAGCCCGCTCAGCTTGAAGAAGAACACATTGGCGAGCGACACCAGCAGCACCGCCCAGATCCCCACAAACAGGAAAGTGCCCCAGCTCGTAAGGTCGCGCTTTGTAGTATAGCCATACATGCTGAGCAGACCGAAAGTACCGGCGGTGATGAAAAACACGCGCGCGATGCTCGACCCCGTATAGGCAAGGAAGATGGAAAAGAGGCTGAGCCCCATCAGCACCGCATAGCCCCAGAAGGCCATCTGCACAGCCTGTGCGCTCATTTTATGGGCGCGCATGCTTAGCACCAGCACCATAGCAAGCGGGGCGAAGGTGATGATCCAGCCCAGCGGCGACATGCTCGCCGAACCGTCGGCCGAGACCTGAAAGATCATGCTGAGGAAAGCCTGCGACTGGCTGGCCAGATAGGCCACAATCCCGGTCAGCAATATGCCGCTGGTCATGTAGTTATAAACGCGCAGCATGTGGGCGCGTAAGCCCTGATCCACCGCCGTGGTGGCCTGCGACTGAACATCTGCCTGTGTGCGATTCCATGGTTCCATAATGCGAAACTCCTCGTTAAATAATACCCAAGCGCAGATATAGGGTTTTTTTCTTCAAGATGCAAGGGGGTGAAGGTAGCATAGCCGGAGCCATGCTATTATCGGCCTTTGCAAACGCCATGAACATGATGGGCAGAATGTTTGAATGGCCTGTAACGCTTCCTAAAAACTTCACGTTTACTCGCTGTACACATCCCGCCGGTGTCCAATGGATGCAACCGACACCATGCCAGTATCATGGTCAAGATGATAGAGCACACGATAGTCGCCCACACGCAGGCTGCGCAGATGATGCAAGCTATGGCGCAAGGGCTTGCCAAAACGAAGCGGATCTGTGGCTAGCTTGGTCTCAATCGCTTTCTTGATGCGCTGTTTTGCTGCGTGATCAAGGCGTGGTATATCACAGCGAACAACAGAATCCGCATATTGAATGCGCCACATGGATTATTTCCATGCGGCATCGTGGCTGATCCATTTCTTGGTGCTCGCAAACCGTTCATCTGCATGCTTTGAAAGCAGAATATCTTCGTGCAGTTCGAGAGCCTCTCGAATCAGTTCCGCGGCAGTGGCGGAGATAGATCGATCTTGCCGCGCGGCGAAATTAGCGAGCAGGCCATTTGTTTCTGCATCAAGCATCACCTGAATTCTGGGGTTTTCTGTGGCCATGTTTCACTCCCTATTATCAGGTTTTAGTGTATCACTTTCTACACACTTTAGCAAGGAGTTCTCTAGCTTTCCCCCGAAAGCGGCGGTTTTGCGCCGCTTGGCGGGAGAAACACAGCTAAAAAACAACGGGGGCGCGGCACGATGGCCACGCCCCCTGACTCACTCGCTGCCAGCCGGATAGGGCTAATCAAACAGCTCGGATTTCTTGCGGGCGAGTTTACGTGCACGGCGCACGGCTTCGCCAG
>CANHAG010000109.1 GCA_947458525.1 Rhodospirillaceae bacterium
TAAAATTCATGGCCCGCGCGCCATCACAGGCAAAATAACCAAGCTGCGGCGAGAAAGATTCGAACCTCATGCCTACGAGCGTAAGTGCCTGATGTTCAGCAGCAAACTCTGCCGCGCGCACCAGCGCCTCCAGCCAATGGTCAGGCGCAGTTATCTGATGGTCTGAAGGCAGCACGGCAAGCATACTCTCAGGCGCCTCGCCCTGATGCTCTAAAAACCTGACGGCGGCTGCCACCGCAAACCCGGTATTGCGGCAGGCAGGCTCCAGCAGAATATGGGCTGGGGTCACGCCCGCCTGACGGGCATGATTCATGAGGGCATAGCGATCCTGCGCGCGCCCGACGATCACCGGCGGCAACCACGCCCCCGGCAGGCGGCGCACGCTATGTTGCAGAAGCGATGCGCCATCCGTCAGCGGAATAAAGGGCTTGGGCCTTGCGGGGGTAGAAAGCGGGTAAAGCCGCCTACCCTCGCCTCCTGCCAGCAATACCGGGCGTATGGTGACCATAGCGCGCGACCCTAACAGAGATTTCCTTGCGTGAAAGCAAAAACCCGCCGCGCCATAGATGCTTGCATTCTCTATCACGGGCGCTATGGTGCCGCGCGCGTAATACATACAACAAGGTCATACGAGGCTAGCAGGCCGAGTCGGAAGCCATGAAAAAGGAAAACTTATGAAAGTCGATGGATCAGCCGTACGCGCCGGAATGGTGATTGAATATGAAAACAAGCTCTGGCTGGTGGTGAAGCATGAAATCCGCACGCCGGGGAATCTGCGCGCCTTTAATCAGGTCGAGCTGAAAGATGTAAAAAGCGGTACGAAAAACAATGTGCGGCTCAATTCCGGCGCGGCCGTGGAGCGCGTGCAGATTGACTCGCGCCAGGCCAATTATCTTTACGCGGACGGCGAGACCCTGACCTTCATGGATAACGAAACCTATGACCAGTTCACCCTGCCTGCGGCCATGGTGGGTGACGCGCTGCCATTCCTGCAGGATAACATGACGGTGAATATCGAAATGTATGAGGGTACGCCCATTTCCATCTCCTTACCCGGCACCGCCATATGCGAAATTGTGGAAACAGAAGCAGTGGTGAAGGGGCAGACGGCCTCTTCCTCCTATAAGCCTGCCACCCTTGATAACGGGGTGCGCGTCATGGTGCCGCCTTATATTACGACGGGGGAGAGAATCGTCGTCAAAATCGCCGATCTTTCCTTCATGGAACGGGCGAAGAAATAGGCGGACGCTAGCGGGTGCGGGGGCGTTGAAATTAATTAAAAATTAACGATTATCCACTAAGATACTTACATTATCTTATAAGGATGATCTATGACTGCGACCTTTAATTGGCGAGAGTATGTAACGGTTACCATCACCGATCCTAAAGAACGTCGGCTGATTGAAAACACGCTTGATTTGCTGGCACAGCGCGAAGATGGCCGTCAACTTCTTATAAATGCTAGAAGGATTGGAGGCGGCGGGCAGCCAATAGAACTTCGCACGGATGGAAAATTTAATTTTGGCGGGCGCACCTTCGATCTTGCAGGTCAGGAGGGGCGTGCATTTACTGAACGTGATGGTGAAACTCGCCAATGGCGCGGGGGAATTCAAATCGATGTAAGCAAAATAACTGGATCTGAGCGCTTGGCAGATGGTCTTCCGTCGTATGCATTAATGGATACAGTTGTTCATGAGCTTGCACATCACGCGAATCCGGAAGAGCACCCAGAAAAATTATATCGGGAATTTGTAAATGTGACCGAAACTGCCGCTCGACTTGCATATTCCAATACTCCGGTTAGCGCCGAGATGCGAGGTCGTCTGGCAGCGGAAATGGCAGCACATATACGCGAACAATTTGGTATTACTCCTGAAAAAATGGGTACCATAAGCCTAGAGGCAGTGGATTTACCTCTACGACTTGATCTATATTTGAAAGGAGATAGTGTTGAATCACGTCAAAGATATATCGAGACCTACGGGTCTGGATTTGCGTTCACAGAAACTGCCGCCGATTTCCAAAAGCAGGCTATGGAACGGCACAGGTTATCACCAGAAGAGGTTGCCATTGATACGTTTCGCGCGATGGGTGCGACATCAGAAAGATATAGTGCACTATTTATCAATGAGCCTTCAAGTGCAATGAAGTCGTCAGAGAAAAGAGTAACACATCAAGAAGCCGAGCCTCATAGCGAAGCGCAGTGCCATTGTAGTCAATCGCGACGACAATCTGCTCCTGTACCAGAAGAACCGTCTCAGAGCCAAACCGGATCACCACCAAAACAAGAGTCAGGAAATTCGAGTGGAACCTCACATGAATCAGCAGGTGGACGAGATGCAACTATCATTATTCCTGAACATTTGCGGGATAAAACGCCCGCTGGATCAACGGGGAGACTGGTTCCCAGAAGTGAAGCTAAAGTGGTAGAGTTAACTAATCGGGTAATGAGAGAAAATTTCTGCGATCCAATTGCAAGAGATGGCTATTCTGATAATGCCCATAGGGCAAACCCATTACGCTTAGATCCTATCGACCCTTCTTGCCGACGTCCGGCTGGCGTGTCTTATTCACCGGATCCGGATAAAGAAGGCGAAATTGGGCAACTGCCACCACCCCCTCGTCCACTAGCTAGAACAGCCCCCCAACCAGAATCACCTGCCAAATGAGCGCAGATAGAAAAACTATTTATAAATTACCTAACGATCGGCAAATCTTCGGGATCCTATGTTTTCTCCTTCTGGGGGAATGGCGGCCTCGGTTCTGGCTTTTTCCTCCAGATCTTTCTTCAACTCCCGCAAGGAAGCGATCACCGTTTCTTAGCAAAAAAATCCTTCAGCAGCGCGCCGCACTCGGCTTCCATCATTCCGCCAATCACTTCCGGTGCATGGTGACAGGTGGGCTGCGCAAACACCCGCGCCCCATGCTCCACCCCGCCGCCTTTGGGATCATAGGCGCCGAAGACAAGGCTGCGGATTTTGACAAGCGACGCTGCCTGCGCACACATGGCGCATGGCTCAAGCGTGACGTATAAGGTGCAGTCACCAAGATATTTCTCGCCCCGCATCCGGCAGGCTTCCTGAATCACGAGCAGTTCGGCATGGGCGGTGGCATCCCGCCGCGCTTCCACCTCATTATGGGCACGGGCAAGCACCACCCCGTTTGCATCTATAATGGCGGCGGCAATGGGCACTTCACCTTTTCGGGCGGCCTCAACCGCGAGGGCAAGAAGCTGGGTCATGGGACGGGTCATGCTATCTACATAACAGGGGGGTTAAAGCATCTCCGTGCGTGGTCTGGTCTGCAAAAAAATCAGCGCCCCTTATTCAAACAGGCTTGAGACCGAGCTTTCTTCGGAAATCCGGCGGATGGCCTCGCCAAAAAGCGGGGCGAGAGAAAGTGTGCGGATATTGGGGGTGGCGCGAATAGCGTCAGACGCGGCAATGGAATCCGTCACGACGAGCGAGGTCAGGCATGATTTACGCACGCGCTCAACCGCCGGGCCCGAAAGCACGCCATGGGTAACGTATGCCGCCACTGACTTCGCCCCATGCTGCATCAGCGCGGCGGCGGCATTGCAGAGCGTGCCGGCAGTATCCACGATATCGTCGAACAGAATACAGTCCCGCCCCTCCACCTCGCCGATGATATGGACGACTTCGGAATGATTGGCGCGGTCGCGGCGTTTATCAACAATCGCCAGCTCTACCCCGAGCCGTGCGGCAAGCGAGCGGGCGCGCACCACTCCCCCCACATCCGGCGAAACGATGATGAGGTTTTCAAGATTCGGATACTGCGCCTTGATGTCGGCGACAATCACAGGTCGGGCATAGAGATGGTCGAGCGGAATATCGAAAAACCCCTGAATCTGGCCGGCATGCAGATCCACCGTAAGCACGCGGTCGGCGCCAGCCTCGGTAATGAGATTGGCCACCAGTTTGGCGGTAATGGGGGTGCGGGGGCCGGGTTTTCTGTCCTGCCGCGCATAGCCGAAATAGGGAATCACCGCCGTGACACGCCGTGCGGAGGCGCGTTTAAGCGCATCAAGCGTAATCAGCAGCTCCATGATATGATCATTCGCCGGGAACGAGGTGGATTGCAGTAAAAACACATCCTCCCCACGCACATTTTCCTGAATTTCAACGAAAATTTCCATATCCGAAAAGCGGCGGATGCTGGCGTTGGTGAGCGCAATACCCAGATGTTTCGCCACGGCTTCGGCGAGGGCTGGGTTGCTGTTTCCGGCAATGAGTTTCATGCGCTCCCGCCTAGCACGAGCAAAGACGATAGGCAAGCGGGAGGGAGGCATAACAGAAAGCGCATGATTGCATTGGGGACACAATAAATTCATTGTGTCCCCAATGTGAATCGCGCGCAATCATCGCTCAGCAATCGGAAAGCTTGTTTAATAAAGTCAATAGTTTATGGATTTTATACATTGGGGGCACAATGAATTTATTGTGTCCCCAATGCGTCCCCAATGCGAATCAGGCCTCTTTATCGCCGACGATGCGGCGCATTTCTTCCATCACGCGGACGATTTCAGGTTCCGGCCATTCCAGTTCGGTCAGAAGTCTGCTCATCAGCCGCATGGAGCTGACATACACCTCCGGCACCACAAGGGTGGCACCCAGCGCATAGAGCCGCTCGGCATCGCCGCCATCTTTCGCGCGGGCGAAAATCGGCAAATCCGAGTAAGATGCACGCAGCGTACGCAGCGCCGCCTCGTTCTTCAGAATATCGTGGGAGGTGAGTAAAATCAGCCGCGCGCGTTTGACCCCCACGGCCTCGAGCACTTCGGGACGACCGGCATCGCCGAAATAGACCGGGTGGTGGCGCCTGCGCCCGCGGGTGACATGGCGGGGGTTGGTATCCATGGCGATAAAGGGCAGCGTCTCACGCGCCATGACATCTGCCAGAATCCCGCCCATGCGCCCGTAGCCGGCTATGACGATATGGCCGCTTAAATCCCGTGCTTCTTCTTCGATTTCGGGCGTGGTATCAAGCCGCGCGCGCCTGCGCCAGGCGCGTTCGAGCCTGCCGCCCAGCATATCGAGCAGCGGGGTAAGCCCCATCGTCACGACAATCACCAGCAGCAGAAATTCGGCCACATCGCGTGGCATGATGCCAAGCTCGCTTGCCATGGCAAAGAGGATGAAACCGAACTCTCCGCCTTGGGCGAGCAGCAAGGCGGTATGGCCGGAGCTGCGTTTTGTATAGTTGAACGCGCGCAGCACGGCATAAAGAATCACGCCTTTGATAAGAATGAGGGCGAGGGCGGCGGCAATCACCAGCACGGTATGATCTACGATGAAATCGAGATCCATTTTCATTCCCACCGTCATGAAAAAAAGGCCCATGAGCAGGCCTTTATAGGGTTTGACGTCGGCCTCGACCTGATGGCGGAATTCGGTCTCGGCAACAAGAATGCCGGCAAAGAACGCGCCCAGCGCCCAGGAAAGTCCCGCCGCATCCGCCGCCCAGGAGATGCCCAGCACAATCAGCAAGGTGGTGGCTGCAAACAGCTCGTGAATATCGAGCCGCGCGATATAGCGAAAAAGTGGACGCAGCACGAGCCGCCCCAGCACCAGAATCAGGAAAATCACGATCACCGCATTGATGGCCGTGGCGCCCAGCGCGGCCA
>CANHAG010000110.1 GCA_947458525.1 Rhodospirillaceae bacterium
ACCAAGGACGAAGTCATGGAGCTGGCCGAGAACGTCACCAAGGGCGTGCCCTTTGCCACGCCCGTGTTTGACGGCGCGAAGGAGAAGGACATTGAGTTCTGGCTGAAAAAAGCCGGCCATGCCTCTTCGGGTCAGGTGACCTTGTTCGATGGGCGTACGGGCGACCAGTTTGATCGTCAGGTCACGGTGGGCTATATCTACATGCTCAAACTGCACCATCTGGTGGATGATAAAATCCACGCCCGCTCGATTGGGCCCTACTCACTCGTCACCCAGCAGCCGCTTGGGGGCAAGTCGCAGTTTGGCGGTCAGCGCTTCGGGGAGATGGAGTGCTGGGCGCTTCAGGCTTACGGCGCGGCCTACAGCTTGCAGGAAATGCTCACCGTCAAGTCCGACGACGTGGCGGGAAGGGCGAAAGTCTATGAGTCGATCGTGCGCGGCGATCACAGTTTCGAGTCGGGGATTCCTGAGTCGTTCCATGTGATGGTCAAGGAATTGCGCTCGCTCGGCCTCAATGTGGAGCTGGTGGAGAAAGAAGCGAAGGCGGAATAAGAGATGAACGGATTGTCAGACAAACTGATAATCCGTGATTTTCGGGCGAGGGGTTAACGACACGGATCATCTGACTATCAGGTTATCCGATCATCGGAGGAAAAAATGGCCAATGAACTGATGAATATTTTCGGGCAGCTGAGCAGCACGAAACATTTCGACGAAATCCAGATTGCGATCGCAAGCCCGGAGAAAATCCGCAGCTGGTCGTTTGGCGAGGTGAAAAAGCCCGAAACCATCAATTACCGCACCTTCAAGCCGGAGCGGGACGGGCTCTTCTGCGCCCGTATTTTCGGCCCCGTGAAAGATTATGAATGCCTGTGCGGTAAATATAAACGCATGAAATATAAAGGCATCGTCTGCGAGAAATGCGGCGTGGAAGTCACCACCTCCAAAGTCCGGCGCGAGCGCATGGGGCATATTGAGCTGGCCGCACCGGTCGCCCATATCTGGTTCATGAAGTCTCTGCCAAGCCGTATCGGCACCTTGCTTGATATGATGCTGAAGGATCTTGAAAAGGTTTTATATTTCGAAAGCTATATCGTGACCGACCCGGGCATGAGCCCGCTTGGCCAGAATGAACTGCTCAATGAAGAGCAGTATTATGAAGCCCTCGATCAGTATGGCGAAGGCACCTTCACCGCCATGATTGGTGCTGAAGCGATTAAAGATCTGCTGAAGAAGCTGGATCTCAAGGCGCTGCGCGACCAGATGCGCGCCGAACTTTCGGAGGCAACCAGCGAAGCCAAGCGCAAAAAACTCGTCAAGCGCTTAAAGCTCGTTGAGGCCTTCATTGATTCCGGCAATAAGCCGGAATGGATGATTATGGATATTGTACCGGTGATTCCGCCGGAGCTGCGCCCCCTCGTGCCGCTGGATGGTGGCCGGTTTGCGACCTCTGACCTCAATGATCTCTATCGCCGGGTGATTAACCGCAATAACCGCCTGAAGCGCCTGCTTGAGCTGCGTGCGCCGGACATCATTGTGCGTAACGAAAAACGCATGCTGCAAGAATCAGTCGATGCGCTGTTTGACAATGGCCGTCGTGGCCGGGTGATTACCGGTACGAATAAACGCCCGCTCAAATCGCTTTCGGATATGCTGAAAGGCAAGCAGGGGCGTTTCCGTCAGAACCTGCTCGGCAAGCGCGTCGATTATTCCGGCCGCTCGGTGATTGTGGTCGGGCCAGAGCTGAAACTCCATCAATGCGGGCTGCCAAAGAAAATGGCGCTCGAACTCTTCAAGCCCTTTATTTACGCCAAGCTTGAGATTTACGGCATCGCCACCACCATCAAAGCCGCCAAGCGCATGGTCGAGACCGAGCGCCCCGAAGTCTGGGATATTCTGGCCGAAGTGGTGCGCGAGCACCCGGTGCTCCTCAACCGCGCACCGACCCTCCACCGCCTTGGTATTCAGGCCTTTGAGCCCGTGCTGATTGAGGGCAAGGCCATTCAGCTGCATCCGCTCGTCTGCGCGGCATTCAACGCGGATTTTGACGGCGACCAGATGGCCGTTCACGTACCGCTCTCGATTGAATCGCAGCTTGAAGCGCGCGTGCTGATGATGTCCACCAACAACATCCTTTCGCCCGCTAACGGCAAGCCGATCATCGTGCCCTCGCAGGATATTGTGCTTGGGCTTTACTATCTCTCCCTCGAGTCCGACGGGGAGAAGGGCGAAGGCATGGCCATGAGCGATCTCAATGAGATTGAGATGGCGCTTGAGAATAAAGTGGTCACGCTGCATACGCGCATCAAGGCGCGCGTGCCGGTGACGGATATTGCGGGCAAAGTAAAATATGAAATGGTGGAAACCACCCCCGGCCGCATGCTGGTGGCGCAGTTCCTGCCCCGCCACGCCATGATTCCGTTCAAGCTCGTCAATAAAGTGATGACGAAAAAAGACGTAAGCCAGATGATTGACGCGGTCTACCGCCATTGCGGCCAGAAAGAGGCCGTACTTTTTGCCGACCGTATCATGGGGCTGGGCTTCCGCCACGCAGCGAAAGCGGGGATTTCCTTTGGCAAGGACGATATGATCGTTCCCACCACGAAGGATAAACACATCCACGAGACGCTCAAGGAAGTGAAACAGTTTGAGCAGCAATATGCGGATGGTCTCATTACCTCGGGCGAGAAATACAACAAGGTGATCGATGCCTGGTCGCATTGCACCGAGCGTGTGGCGCATGACATGATGAAGCAGATTTCCTCGATTGGTAACGAGGAAGGCAAGCGTAACGCCAAGAAGGTCAACTCCATCTTCATGATGGCGAACTCTGGCGCGCGCGGCTCAGCAGCGCAGATGAAGCAGCTTTCCGGCATGCGTGGCCTCATGGCCAAGCCTTCGGGCGAGATTATCGAAACCCCGATTATCTCAAACTTCAAGGAAGGCCTTACGGTACTTGAATACTTCAACTCCTCCCACGGTGCGCGCAAGGGTCTGGCCGATACGGCGCTTAAAACCGCCAACTCCGGTTACCTCACCCGCCGACTGGTGGATGTGGCGCAGGATTGCATTATCACCATCGAGGATTGTGGTACGAGCCGTGGCATCATCGCCAAAGCGGTGATGGAAGGCGGCGATGTGGTGGTGCCGCTTGCTGATAAAATCCTCGGCCGCACCAGCGCGAAAGATGTGATGCACCCCACCAGCGGCAAGCCGATTGTAAAAGCTGGCCAGCTGATTGATGAACGCATCGTTGAAGCGATTGACGAGGCGGGGATTGAATCGGTCATGATTCGCTCAGTACTTACCTGCGAGGCCGAAGAAGGCGTCTGCGGTAAATGCTATGGCCGGGATCTGGCGCGCGGCACACCGGTCAATATCGGTGAGGCGGTAGGCGTGATTGCGGCGCAATCAATCGGCGAGCCCGGTACACAGCTGACCATGCGTACCTTCCATATCGGCGGTGCCGCACAACGTGGCGCGGAGCAGTCTTCAGTGGAAGCCTCGCATGACGCGAAGCTGGAACTCTCCAACAAAAATGTGGTGAAAGATTCTAAGGCCCGCCTCGTGGTGATGAGCCGCACCTGTGAACTGGTGCTGCGCGACGAGAAGGGGCGCGAAAAAGCCCGCCACAAAGTGCCCTATGGTGCCCGCCTGCTGGTGGAAGAAGGCGCACATGTGAAAAAGGGTCAGAAACTGGTGGAGTGGGATCCCTATACCATCCCCATCATCACCGAGCGTTCGGGGATTGCGAATTACCGTGACCTCGTCGAGAGCGTTTCTCTGCGCGAAGTGATGGACGAAGCCACCGGCATGACCAATAAAAAGGTCATTGATTTTAGGCAGCAGACGCGCGGGGCGGATTTGAAACCGCGCATTGCGCTGCGTGATGAGAAGGGCGAAATCATCAAGCTCGCCAATGGGCTTGAGGCGCGCTACTTCCTGCCGGTCGATGCAATTTTGAGCGTCGAAGATCAGCAGAAAGTTCATGCCGGGGATGTGCTGGCGCGGATTCCGCGTGAGTCTTCTAAAACGCGCGACATCACGGGCGGTCTGCCGCGCGTGGCAGAGCTTTTTGAAGCGCGCAAACCCAAAGATCACGCGATTATTTCCGACCTTGAAGGCGTGGTCGAATTTGGCAAGGACTATAAAAACAAGCGCCGCCTGATCGTGCGTTCGAAAGATGCTTCGATCGAGCCGATTGAGTATATGATCCCCAAAGGCAAGCACATCACCGTGCATGAGGGCGATTATGTGCAAAAAGGCGATTTGCTGATGGATGGCAATCCCGTGCCGCATGATATTCTGCGGGTCATGGGTGTTGAGGCTCTGGCGCAGTATATGGTCAATGAAGTGCAGGCCGTTTACCGACTGCAGGGTGTGACGATTAACGATAAACATATCGAAGTTGTCGTCCGTCAGATGCTGCAGAAAGTGGAGATCACCAATGCGGGTGAAACCACCTTCCTTGCCGGTGAAGTGGTGGACCGCGAGGAGCTGCTTGAGATGAATCATAAAGCAGCGAAAGAAGGCTTCCGTAATGCTGAGGCAACGCCCGTATTGCAGGGCATCACCAAAGCGAGCTTGCAGAACCGCTCCTTCATTTCGGCCGCGAGCTTCCAGGAAACCACAAGGGTGCTGACCGAAGCCGCTGTTTACGGCAAGAAAGACAGGCTCATTGGCCTTAAAGAAAACGTCATTGTCGGCCGCCTGATTCCGGCCGGTACGGGTGCGGCGATTGCGCGTATGAAGCGCATCGCCCAGACCCGTGACGCGGAGATTGAGGCACAAAAGCCCGTGGCGCAGATTGCCGCCAGCGACGGCGAGGCGGCCTGATGGCAGCGTGGGGCGGCGTTTAAAGGTCGCCCCAGAATTGCGTGATGGCGTTAGGCTGGTTCCTGCTGGGTGAGGCAGTGGATCGTGCCAAGCCCCCAGACGAGGTCGCGCGCATAGACCCCCACCACCTCGCGTTTCGGGAAACAGTGCTGCAGCGTGGCCAGGGCGATCTTATCGGCCGGGTCGTTAAAGACGGGCACAAGCACCGCGCCGTTGGTAATCAGAAAATTCGCGTAAGAAGCGGGCAGGGTTTCACCCTCAAACACCACCGGGTGCGGCATGGGTAGTTCAATAATCTCAAACGGCTTGCCTTTTGCATCCCGCGCGCGGCGCAGCCGTTCGAGGTTACGCGTTAGCGGAATAAAATTAGGGTCTTTGCGGTTTGGCTCCACCACCGTCACAATTTTTCCCGGCGCAACAAAACGGGTAATGTCATCAATATGGCCGTGCGTGTCGTCGCCCTTGATGCCGGCTTCGAGCCAGATGGTGTTGGTTGCGCCCAGATAAGTCGCAAATACCTGCGCATAATCCGCGCGCGTGAAACCGGGATTGCGAATCTGAATATCTGAAAGCAGCCATTCTTCGGTGACAAGCACAGTGCCTGCGCCATCCACTTCAATCCCCCCGCCTTCGAGCACCACGCGGCGGCCTTGGTGCGTGGGGTGGATGACAGGCGTGCGGGTAACGCCGGCAATAAAAGCGCCTAGCTTCGCATCCAGCCGCCAGTTGCTATATTTCGCCCATGCATTA
>CANHAG010000111.1 GCA_947458525.1 Rhodospirillaceae bacterium
GGCGCGGATCGTAATCCCTTCACCCCGCCGAGCAGCCCGGAAAAAAATATCTGGTTCGGGCGGGATATCGCGCAGATGGCGGCAACTGCAACGCTCGCTGACATTGTTCCAGCAACGGTGGATGTGATTGGCACGCAGGACACGAAACTCCTGCCCATACCGTTTGACGGCGAAATCCGGCTTTATAACCAGCATTTCACCTATATCCTCACCTGGTACGGCATTGCCCTGGCCGTGCTTGTGATTTTCCTCGTCTACCATTACAAGCGCTGACATGCGCTATATCTCTACACGCGGCGGTGCGCCAACGCTTGATTTCCGCGCTGCCATGCTGGCAGGCCTCGCGGCAGATGGCGGGCTTTATGTGCCCGAAACCCTGCCGCAATTTTCGCCCGCCCGGATTGCGGCGCTGGCGGCGCTTGATTATCCGTCACTGGCTTATGAAATCATCGCGCCATTTGCGGCAGATGCGTTCAGCGAACCTGCTTTGCGCGCGATGATTGCGAAGGCCTATGCAGGGTTTCGTCATCAGGCCACCGCGCCGCTGGTGCAGCTTGATACCAATCATTTTCTGTTGGAGCTGTTTCACGGTCCCACCCTTGCTTTCAAGGATTTTGCGTTGCAGCTGCTGGGTCTGCTTATGGAAGCGGCACTGGCAGAAACGGGTGGAAAATCCGTAGTGCTTGGCGCTACTTCGGGCGATACCGGTTCGGCGGCAATTCATGGGCTTCGCGGCAAAAAAAACATCGAGATCGTGATTCTTTACCCCGCCGGGCGCACGTCAGACGTTCAACGCCGGCAGATGACCACGACCGGTGACCCCACCGTTCACGCGCTGGCGGTGGCGGGTACGTTTGATGATTGTCAGGCACTGGTGAAGGATGCATTTACCGATGCGGCGCTGCGCCGCGAAGTGAAGTTACTTGCGGTCAACTCCATCAACTGGGCGCGGGTAATGGCGCAGATTGTCTATTATTTCTATGCCGCGCTTGCCCTTGGTGCCCCGGCGCGGCGCGTGAGTTTCTCTGTGCCCACCGGCAATTTCGGCGATATTTTCGCAGGCTACCTCGCCCGGCAAATGGGGCTACCCATGGGCATGCTCATGATTGCGAGCAACCGCAATGATATTCTCACCCGGACGCTAGCTACGGGCGAATACCGAGCCGCGGGCGTGGCAGCCACGCTCAGCCCCAGCATGGATATTCAGGTGGCAAGTAATTTCGAGCGGTTGCTGTTTGATCTCTGTGGGCGGGATGCAGGGCGCATCGCCCAGATAATGCAGGAATTTAAAACGACCGGGTCACTCACCCTCACCCCCGCTGCACACGCCATGCTGCGCAGCATGTTTGCCGCACAGGCGGTAGATGATAAAACCACCCTCGCGCAGATGAAGGCAACGTACGAAACCTCTAGCTATCTGCTTGATCCGCATACGGCCGTCGGGGTGAAAGCGGCGGAAGAGCTTGAAGGCATGAAGGTGACACTTGCCACCGCTCACCCGGCCAAATTTCCAGAAGCGGTGCAGCAGGCCACCGGCGTTATGCCCAAACTGCCCCCGCATCTGGCGGATTTATATGAACGTGAGGAGAGGATTATCTCCCTGCCGAATGATGGCCAGGCATTGCGGGAATATCTAAGAGAATTATAAAACAGCATCCATGTGAGGAACCATGACATATATCTCTAGTGAACTTGCCAATGGCGTGCGTCTTGCCAGCGAGAAAATGACCAGCGTGCATAGTGCTGCCTTCGCCATCGCGGTGGATGTGGGAGCGCGGCATGAGGATGAAAGCGAGGCAGGGCTGTCGCATCTGCTCGAGCATATGGCCTTCAAGGGTACCGACCGGATGAATGCGCGCCAGATCGCCGAAGCCTTTGACCGGATGGGCGGGCAGGTGAATGCCTATACCTCGCATGAACACACGGTCTATCACGCCCGGGTGCTGAAAGAATATGCGACCGATGCGCTGGCGCTTCTATGCGAAATTGTGCGGCGCAGCAATTTTGATGCCGAGGAGCTTGAACGCGAGCGCGGAGTCATTTTGCAGGAAATCGCCATGCATCATGATTCGCCGGAAGACCTCGTCTTCGATCTGGCGCAGCAATCCTGCTACGGCACACAGCCGCTTGGCCGCCCTATCCTTGGCACAGCGGCGCATATACGCGGCTTCACGCGCGAGGATCTGCTGCGCTATACCGCCAGACATTACCAGCCCGGTCGCATCGCGATTGCGGCCGCAGGTATGGTGGAAGATAAGGAACTGCGGCAGATTGCCGGCGAATATTTTGGCGATATGCCGGCTCCCAAAGAGGCACATAAAGCCGCCCCCGCCACCCATGGTCACGCCGTGCGCACGCTCGAGAAAGATCTGGAGCAGGTGCAGCTCGTACTCGGGTTTCCGGCAGTTTCCGTGTCCCACCCGGAGTATTATACGCTGCAGGTGCTGGCGACAGTCATGGGGGGAGGCATGTCCTCGCGCCTCTTTCAGGAAATCCGCGAGAAACTGGGGCTGGCTTATAGTGTCTCGAGCTTCATGACGGGCTATCAGGATACGGGCAGCCTCGGGGTCTATGCGGGCACCACGCGCGAGCATCTTGCCGAACTGCTGGCGGCGCTGGGCAGGGTGCTCCGGCACATGGCCGACCCGGTGACGGAGGAAGAATTGCTGCGCGCGAAAAACCAGATCAAAGCCGGAATTGTGATGGCGCGCGAGCGGCCGGGAACGATTGCCGACTGGATGGCGCGGCATTTACTCATCTATGGGCGGGTGAAATCCGCCGAAGAAATTCTGGCGGAAGTCGATGCGGTGACGGTCGAATCCATTGCCCGCGCCGCCCGCCACACGCTGATGGCAACGCCCCCCGCCATCGCGGCGCTGGGCCCTGAGGGCAGCCTTGGCCATATTGCATGGGCTGAACGGCTTGCGGCATGAATGACCACCCACCATACATGCCATGTTGAGCCGGAGCATCAGCGGGTGCGGCTGGATAAATTCCTTGTGCTCGCCCTTGCGCATCTGACCCGCAGCCGGGTGCAGCAATTACTCGCCTCCGGTCAGGTCACGCTCGCGGGTAAAGTGGTGACCGATGCCGCGCGCAAGGTAAAACCGGGCGAGGCCTACCACCTTACCGAGCCGGACGTGGTGCCGATGACGCTCATGCCTGAGGCCATTCCGCTTTCCATTGTCTATGAGGACGCACATCTGCTGGTGATTGATAAGCCCGCCGGCCTCACGGTTCACCCCGCCCCCGGCCATTATCAGGGCACACTCGTCCACGCGCTGCTGGCCCATTGCGGCGCATCGCTCTCGGGCATTGGCGGGGTAGCCCGCCCCGGCATTGTGCACCGGATTGATAAAGATACATCCGGCCTGCTGGTGGTCGCCAAATCAGATGCGGCGCATCAGCATCTCTCCGCCCAGCTGAAAGCGCGCACCCTCAGCCGCCGCTATACGGCCTTTGTCTGGGGCGGGCTTAAGACGCCCTCCGGCAGGATTGATGCGCCCATTGCCCGCCACCCCACGAAACGCAAGGAAATGGCTGTTGTGAAAACAGGGCGTGCTGCCCTTACCCATTACCAGACACTGGCGCGCTACGGGGCGAAAGGCATCACCGTGGCCAGCCAGCTGGACTGCGCGCTTGAAACCGGCCGCACGCACCAGATCCGCGTGCATTTTGCGCATCTTGGACATGCCCTCATTGGTGACCCGGTCTATGGCCAACGCGCCACCACGCGGCTGCAGCGGCTGAGCACGCAGAACATCCAGCTTCCTGAAGAGGTGAGAGAAATGCTTGCCAGCTTCCCGCGACAGGCACTGCATGCGCGCGAACTCACCCTTATCCACCCTGTCACGCATGAGAATATGACCTTTTCTTCTCCCTTGCCCGAAGATTTATCCATGCTCGAAAGGAATCTCGCCACGGTGCGCTAAGCATTGCACCCGATCAAGATATCCGCCGCGGGCGCCTGAAAATCGCTGGAAATCTCTGATTGTTCCAGTATAACCCGCCGCGTATGGGGTTGATTGTACAGAAATTTGGCGGCACGTCGGTAGCGGATACTGACCGTATTCGCCATGTGGCCACACTGGTGAAACGCGAGCAGGAAGCCGGACACCGGGTGATTGTGGTGGTTTCGGCCATGGCGGGGGTGACCAACCAGCTGGTGGGTTACTGCAGCGCCATGAATCCGCTGGTCACAGATGAAGCCCGCGCCAATTACGACCATGTGGTGGCAAGTGGTGAGCAGGTTACCTCCGGCCTTCTGGCGCTTGGGTTGCAGCAGCTTGGGCTCAAAGCCCGTGCATGGTGCGGCTGGCAGATGCCGCTGGTGTCCGACGCCATGCATTCCAAAGCGCGGATTGATCGCATCGCCACCGAAGCCATCACCGCGTCGCTTGCGGCAGGTGAGATTGCGGTGGTGGCCGGGTTCCAGGGCGTGACCGGCGATGGGCGCATCACCACGCTCGGGCGCGGCGGGTCGGATACGTCGGCGGTAGAGATTGCGGCGGCATTTGGTGCTGAGCGCTGCGATATCTATACCGATGTAGACGGGGTCTATACCTGCGACCCGCGTATTGTGAAGCGCGCAAAAAAACTGCACCGGATTTCGTATGAAGAAATGCTCGAAATGGCCTCGCTCGGCAGCAAGGTGCTGCAGACGCGCTCGGTGGAACTGGCGATGAATTATGGCGTCAAAGTGCAGGTGCTTTCAAGTTTTGACGACCGTCCGGCGGATAGTATCCCCGGCACATTACTCGTAGATGAGGAGGAAATCGTGGAACAGCAACGGGTCACAGGCATTGCCTATAGCCGCGACGAAGCGCGGATCACACTCACCAACGTGGAAAACCGCCCGGGCGTTTCGGCCGGGCTTTTTGGCCCGCTGGCAGATGCAGGAATTAACGTGGATATGATCGTGCAGAACGTGACCGAAGGCGGCAAAGAGACGGATATCACCTTCACGGTGGGCAAGACAGATCTGGCGCGGGCGCTTGAGATTGTGAAGACAGATAAGCGCGTACCCAACTATGACCGTGTACATTCGGATGCGGCGGTGGCCAAAGTCTCTGTCATTGGTGTTGGCATGCGATCACATGCCGGGGTGGCAGCCGAGATGTTCCGCACACTCGCCGATAAAAACATCAATATCATTGTGATTTCTACCTCCGAAATCAAAACCTCGGTCTTGATTGATGAGAGCTATCTCGAGCTGGCGTTGCGTGCGCTGCATACGGCCTACGGGCTCGACGCGGAAGAGGAGAAAAACTGATGGCAGCCTCCCTGAAAGAACTTTGGCAGCGCGGCTCGGAATTTCTTGGGTGCACCCACGCTATCATGGGCGGGGCGATGAGCTGGGTCAGCGAGCGTAACCTTGTCTCCGCGCTTTCGAATGCCGGGGCCTTCGGCGTGATTGCGGCCAGCTCCATGCCGCCGGAACTGCTCGATAAGGAAATTAAAGCAACCCGGGCATTGACGCAAAAGCCTTTCGGCGTGAACC
>CANHAG010000112.1 GCA_947458525.1 Rhodospirillaceae bacterium
ACGCGAGGGCATAAGCTCACTCGCCGCGCTTGTCGGAAAAGACGTGTGAGGTAAGGGTAGCATCCTCAGTAAATTTTCGTACCGAGTAAAAATTTTTCGCGTACTGGATGCCCGCTATACCCCACCAAAGGATTTCCCAAGGAATTTCGTCGCAATCGCAATCCCCTCAGGGTCGATGCCGTGGGCGAGCATGGGGCGCGTATGGGTTTCCACCGGCACGCGCGCGGCTTCAAGCGCTGCCTTGGCCATGCCCATGGCAGGGTAGGGGACGACGGGGTCCATCGCCCCATGAATCAGGCAGATGGGCGGGCGGCTTAATGCCTCATCCGCAAGTGTCTGCGCCCCAATCAGCGCACCGGAAAACCCGACAATGGCGGCCAGTGGATTCGGCCTTCTGAGCGCGCAGAAAAGTCCGGTCATGGTGCCTTGCGAGAAGCCGACAAGTGCCACCGCCGCATCCGCAAGTGCAAACCGGTCGCGCTGCTCGTCGATATATTGCTGGAGGGTCGGCGCCACTTCGCGCACGCCGTTTTCCATGGATGCCAGTGACCAGTCGCGCAAGGAAAACCATTGATAGCCGTAAGGCGCCATGTCGCAGGGGTAAGGCGCGTTGGGGGCAAGAAACTGGGTGTCGGGCAACGCCTCCGCAAGCGCCGGGGCAAGGCCGATGAGATCTTCGCCATCTGCCCCGAGCCCGTGCAGCAGAATCACCAGCCGTTTCACCACGCCGCTTTCGGGCGCATAGTCAGGACCATCAAGAGGAAGCTGCATGGTGTGATAATACTTTCTTTCGTGCGTTGGCGCGCTATGGTGTAGTCTTAATCACTTAAAGCGCAAGCAGGAATGACACACCCACCCCGCCTGATTCTGGTTGATGGCTCGGGCTATATTTTCCGCGCCTTTCACGCCCTGCCGCCACTGACAAGGGCGGATGGCACGCCGGTGGGCGCGGTCTACGGCTTCACCAACATGATGCTCAAGCTGCGCGAGCAGTTTGCAAGCGAGCATCTGGTGGTGATTTTTGATGCCTCGCGCCGCTCCTTCCGTCAGGAAATCTATCCGGAATATAAGGCGCACCGGCCGCCCGCGCCGGAAGAGCTGGTGCCGCAATTCGCCATTGTACGCGAAGCGACTTCCGCCCTTGGCATCCCCAGCATTGAGCAGGAGAATTTTGAGGCGGATGACCTGATTGCAAGCTATGCCGAAGTTGCAAAGCGCGAGGGTGTAGAGACGATCATCGTATCTTCCGACAAAGATTTAATGCAGCTCATTGCCCCCGGCATTTCCATGCTTGACCCGATGAAGCAGAAAACCATCGGCATGGCGGAGGTGGCTGAAAAATTCGGCGTAACGCCGGATAAGGTCGTAGAAGTGCAGGCACTGATTGGCGATGCGACGGATAATGTGCCGGGGGTGCCCGGCATTGGCCCCAAGACCGCGGCGGAGCTGATTCATCAGTATGGGGATGTGGAAACGCTCCTTGCCTCGCTGCATGAAATCAAACAGCCCAAGCGGCGCGAAACCCTGATGCAGCATGCCAAAGATGCGCGGCTCTCGCGCCGTCTGGTGGAGCTCAAACGTGATATTCCCCTGCCGCAGCCGATCGATGATCTGCACGCCCAGCCACTCGATACTGACCGGCTGCTGGCCTTCCTGAAAGCGCAGAATTTTACCTCACTCATGAAGAAATTCGGGGGACAGGAAACGCCGGGTATTGGAAAGCCAGCGACGAGTGAAAAAGCTGCATCCTCCGTTACGCATCACGCACCACATATCACGCACCAAAGCTACACCACCATCCGCGATGCTGCGACCCTCACGCAATGGGTGAAAGAAGCGATGGATGCAGGGCATGTGGCGGTGGATACAGAGACCACCTCACTGCATGCGGTGGATGCAGATCTGGTGGGGATTTCGCTCTGCATCACGCCGGGTAAGGCCGCTTATCTGCCGCTTGCGCATGTTGTGGGCGGGCATAAGAAACAGGAAGATTTATTTACCAATAGCCCCACCCACCAGCGCGCTGAAGGCCAGATGGAAAAAGCGGAAGCACTCGCGATTCTCGCCCCGCTTTTTACCGATACGGCCACGCTCAAAATCGGTCATAATATCAAATACGACATGGTGGTTCTGGCAAATGACGGGCTGGCACCTGCTCCGGTTGCGGATACGATGCTGATGTCTTACGCGCTTTCTGCCGGGCTGAATGGTCAGGGACTGGATGAGCTGGCGGCGCTTTATTTTCATCACAAAATGATTTCCTTCGCGGAAGTAACGGGCAGCGGCAAACAGAAAAAACGCTTTGATGAGGTGGAGATTGAGGCTGCCACCAGCTACGCGGCGGAGGATGCGGATGTCACCATGCGGCTCTACGCGCATTTGAAGCCGGAACTTGCCCGGCAGAAAGTCACGCGCGTATATGAAACGATTGATCGCCCGATCATCCCCGCCATTGTGGCAATGGAGCGCACAGGGATTCTGGTGGATACAAAAAAACTCGCCGCACTTTCAAAGCGCATGGAAGGGGAGTTGACGCGGCTGGAAAAAGAAATCCACACCCTTGCGGGGATGGAATTTGCCGTCGCCTCGCCCAAGCAGTTAGGCGAGGTATTGTTTGAAAAATTGCAACTGGAAGGTGGCAGGAAATCCGCTAAATCGGGCGCCTATACAACGGATGCGGAGACGCTGGAAGCCCTGGCCGCGCAAGGCTACGAGATTGCCGGGAAGGTGCTGGAATGGCGGCATATGAGTAAGCTTAAAAGCACCTATACCGATACGCTGCCGGAAGCCATCAGCCCGAAAACCGGCCGGGTACATACCAGTTTTTCGCTTGCCACCACCACAACGGGGCGGCTTTCTTCCTCCGACCCTAATTTACAGAATATCCCCATCCGCACCGATCTCGGGCGCGAGATTCGCGAGGCATTCATTGCCGCACCGGGATGCGTGCTGCTTTCCGCCGATTACTCACAGATCGAGCTTCGGCTGCTCGCGCATATGGCCGATATTCAGGCACTCAAAGACGCATTCCGGCACGGGGCAGATATTCACGCCATTACCGCCAGCCAGATGTTTGGTATACCGCCGGAGCAGGTGGATAGCGAGCTTCGGCGCAAGGCCAAGACCATCAATTTCGGGAT
This sequence comes from Rhodospirillaceae bacterium, assembly GCA_947458525.1. Lineage (GTDB taxonomy): Bacteria > Pseudomonadota > Alphaproteobacteria > Rickettsiales > UBA3002 > JAFLDD01. Next base: position 3,141 of record CANHAG010000112.1, read on the forward strand.
TATCTATGGTATCAGCGCGCATGGGCTGGCGACCAGACTCGGCATTTCGCGCAGCGAAGCCGCGCAGTATATTGAGCGTTATTTTACGCAATATCCCGGCATCCGCGATTATATGGAGCGCACGATTGAATTTGTGCGCGAGCATGGCTATGCGGAGACGCTTTTCGGACGCAAAGTGCATGTGAAAAATATCAACGCCAAACAGGCGGCCTTGCGTAATTTTTCTGAACGCGCGGCGATTAATGCGCCGCTGCAGGGTACGGCGGCGGATATCATCAAACGCGCCATGGCGGCGGTGCAGGCGTTTTTAACCTCTCCCGCCGGTAAGGGCGCGCGGATGCTCCTGCAGGTGCATGATGAGCTGGTGATTGAAGCGCCGGAGGGCGAGGCAGACGCGCTGGTGCCAAACATCAAATCCCTCATGGAAGGCGCGGCCACGCTTTCCATTCCGCTGACGGTAGAAGTAGGTATCGGGAGGAACTGGGGGCAGACCTAGTTCGAAACTCCGCGCAACGTGTTTGCCGTAACTTCATCAAATTGTCATAATTCTGCCTTGCGTTTCTGCTAGAATGAGCCTGAAACATGAGGGAGTTCTTATGGCAGAAGATATAAAAATTTCTACCGCCCAGCTTGCCAAGGCGCTCACGCAGCTCAGCGAATGTGAGGCGGCGAAGGAGGGTTTTCCGCATCTTGCTGAAGCGCTGAAATCTCAATCAGCGGCCTATGCGGCTCATAAGGGTCTGGTGGGGGAGGCGAAAGAATTTATTACCCAGTATGACGCGTTGCAGGCACATATCCTGCCGCAGGAAAATGGCCTGTTTGCCTTCAAAGAGAGGGTGACGGATGTAATCAAATCCGAGAAAAGCGTGGCACTGGAGGCGCTGAATAAAAGGGTCGAAACACTCAAGAAAATTCCCGCTGACGATGCAAAGAAGCTGGACGCATTGAGCACTAAGCTTGGTGGTTGGTTTGGTGAGGTTCATAGTCAGGGTGGTTTTAGCCCCAAAGCCCTACAGGGGGCGGTGAAAAATAATTTTGCCTGGGCGGAAGGTAATAAGCTGAAAGCCTTCGGCCGTGGGGCGATCGCTGTGGGCGCCATTGGGCTGGTGGGTGACGGGCTCTTCCGCAGCAAAACGGGGGATGGCGAAGATCGCAGCCTCATTGTGAGAGGTGGAGAAATCGGTATTTTTGCGGCCGCTGCTGCCCTTGCCCTGATTGCGGGTAAGGCAAAGCCGCTGGCCAGTGTAGCTGCGGCGGTGAAGTGATGACGAACTCCGAACTCATAGCGGCTATCAAGTCGAGCTTATCGCAAGTTATCTCCGATGCTGCGCCGGCAGCACAAGAGCGCATCACCCAAGTCGCTACACGAATCGCCGAGGATCAACGATTTCACAGCTTTGACATTTTGCTCATGAAGGAGGAGTTTGCGAAAATAGTGGTTAGGCTTTATGATGTTGCGCCCGGAAATCCAAGCGAAAATATTGAGATTGGTAGGCTATATAAGAGGATGCAGACATCAAAAAATCTAATGGAGGATGCTGTCAAAAACGCAGGTGCCCAACCAATCCATTCCACCCCGGAGATTATCGCCCGAGAAGCTGCTTTTAATGCGAGGGTAGATCCTCGACGGGGCGGTGGGGGTCTCTCAAAAGCATTGAATGAAATCCAGATTGATAAGGGGACTGGATTGCTTTTTTCAGGGATGTTTGCCGTGGGTGCACTTGCTTCAGCTGCGAGTATTGTGAGTAAAGATGAGGCTACGGGGGAAAGAAAAATTCATATAACTTCACTTATGCTTACCCTCGCACAGGGACTGCTTGCGGGGGGCATCGCCTATCTTTCATTCAGGCAGCCGCTAGGCGCACAAAGGATGCCCCGCTAAAAATGAAGCGTATCAATCCCGGAGTTTTCACTCTATTGCATCAGATTTTGGTGTCCGGCGCGGATCGTTATGGGGCGCCATGACGTGTCAGGCCTTAAGCCCCAGCAGCTGATCCAGCTCTGCTTCATTATGCACCACCTTGAAAAAATTGCTGGTTTCGGGGCGGGCGAATTTTTCAGCGATAATATGGTTCATCAGCTCCACCAGCTTATCCCAATAGCCCTGATAATTCAGAATAATGACGGGCTTGGTATGCAGCTCAATCTGTCGCCAGGTGATGACCTCAAACATTTCATCAAGCGTGCCGAAACCCCCGGGCAGCACGAGAAACGCGTCTGAATTCTGGTACATGATGAATTTTCGCTCATGCATGGAATCAACCAGAAACATGCGGCTCAGGCCTTTATGCTCCGCCTCAATGCGGTTAAGGTGCCGCGGGAACA
>CANHAG010000113.1 GCA_947458525.1 Rhodospirillaceae bacterium
AGCCCCGAGCGCGGGCGCACCTGCGCTTCGAATCCGTCTGGCAGTGCAATCGCAATACCGGTGGGAATGAGCCTGCGCTCACCCGGTGCAAGCGTGATGGGTGTGGTGATGGCGGCGAACAGATCCATCCCCGCGCTGTGGGTGGTGGCATACGCCGGCAGAGCAAGGTCTTTGCCATGCGGCAGACGGGTAATGGAAACGTTCATACTCATGGGTGTTTCTCCTTACTCAATGAAACCCTATGCCCGGTTCTTTTTGGCTTGGGTAGTATTAAAATAGGCCGCGATTTCGCCCACCAGTTTTTCGGCAATGGCGTGTTTGCTCATTTTTGGCCAGTGGGCTTCGCCCGCACTTGAGAGAAATAAAATCGTATTTTCCTCCGCCCCGAATACGCTGCCGCCCGCCACGTCATTGGCCAGCATCATATCGCATTGCTTGGTTTTGCGTTTGGTTTTTGCGTGATCAGCCAGACTATCAGTCTCGGCGGCGAAACCCACCACCAGCGCCGGGCGTTGCTTATGGCTACCAATAGCCGCGAGGATGTCTTCCGTCGGAATCAGATCAAGCGTCAGCTTGCTGTGATTGCCGTGCTTTTTGATCTTATGGGGCGAGATATGGGTCATGCGCCAATCTGACACCGCCGCCGCGCCCACAAATATATCGGCAGGCAGTGAATTCATGACTGCCGCGTGCATTTCCGCCGCCGTTGTCACATGGCGGGTGGTGACGCCTGCCGGGTCAGGTAGCGCCACCGGCCCGCTGATGAGGGCAACCTCCGCTCCCGCCGCCGCCAGTGCCGCAGCAATCGCGTGACCCTGTTTGCCAGAAGCGTGGTTGCCCAGATACCGCACCGGATCCACCGGCTCATAGGTTGGCCCGCTGGTAACAATGGCGCGTTTACCGCGAAGCACACCAACAGGTGAAGGGGATGTGGCGGCGAGCGCCGCAAGAATCGCCGCCGGTTCCGCCATGCGACCAATGCCGAACTCGCCGCAGGCCATGGCGCCTTCCACGGGGTCGATGAAGCGGATACCGTCTGCCCGTAGCGCCGCCACATTGCGTTTCGTGGCCGGATGCGACCACATGCGGTGATTCATCGCCGGAACGACGGTCACCGGTGCATCGGTTGCAAGCAGGGCGGTAGTGGCCAGATCATCCGCCAGCCCGTGCGCCATTTTAGCAAGAATATCGGCACTGGCCGGGGCCACAAGAATATGTTCCGCACTGCGCGAAAGCTCAATGTGCCCCATCTCCACCTCGTCGGTAAGCGAAAAAAGATCGTGGTAGGTTTTCGTACCCGTCAGCGACGATACGGCCAGCGGTGTGATGAACTGCGCCCCCCCACGGGTGAGGATGGCATTCACCACCACCCCGCGCTCTTTCAGCAGGCGGATCAGCTCAAGGCTCTTATACGCAGCAATGCTGCCGCTGATAATCAGCAGGATGGAACGTGGTATATGCATCAGAACCTCGGTTTTATTCACTTCTTCTGTAGCGGTTTGACGAATTAGTTAGTCAAACCGCTATCAAAACCGTCCGCCGTAAGCGGCGGTTTTGCGCCGCGTAGCGAGCGAGACACATAAATAATTATGCGTAATTATTTATGCAAATGACTATAATTACTTTTACCTTTTACCGCAAGGATAGGGTATGCCATCGCTTCAAATACTGGCCGATATTATAATGTCGTGCGCTTTGTTGTTGCAAATGATTCTCAGTTTCACTACTCACATGCTATGGAACCACTCACACTTGATAAGCTTGCAAAATCCCAGACCGGGCGCATCACCCATCTGATTGGTGGGGATGAGGCGGATCAGCGCCTGATTGAAATGGGGCTCAGCGAAGGGCTGGAGGTGCGATTGCTTCATGAGGGTCCGTTCGGGCGCGACCCGATCGCCGTGCTGGTCGAAGGCCATATTGTCGCCATGCGCCGCGCCGAAGCCGCGAAGGTGGAAGTGGAACTGCTATGAACGCTGAGGCCGCCCGCACCCCGGTTGTGATTCTTGCTGGTTGTCCTAATGCCGGCAAATCCTCGCTCTTTAACAGGCTGACGGGCAGCCGTCAGAAAGTGGCTAATTGCCCGGGCGTGACGGTGGAATATAAGGAGGGGCTGGTAGAAACGGCAGGCGGCGAAAGCTGGCGGGTGATTGATGTACCCGGCGCCTATTCGCTGCGCAGCCACAGCCGCGACGAAATGGTGGCGCGCGATGTGCTGCTGGGTCGGCTTGACAGTGTCGGCGTTCCTGATCTTGTGGTCTGCGTGGTAGATGCGACAAATCTCAAACTGCACTTGCGCTTTGCGCTCGAGCTTAAACAACTGGGCATCCCCCTCATCCTTGCCGTGAACATGATGGATATTGCCGAGCGACGCGGCTTTACAATTGATTGCGAAGCGCTGGCGAAAACACTCGGAATCCCTGTGGTGCCCACGGTCGCAGTGCGTCAGGGCAAACTCGATGCGCTGCGTAACCAAATGGAGCTTATGCTCGCCACCCCGCGCGCGCAGACGGAAACCACCCACTGGCAGCCCCCCACAAGCGCAGACATACGCAGCCTCAACCGCGAGGCACTGGCACATCTTTCCGCAGCCGGCATTGCCTATGGCGTGCCTGCCGTTACCACTTTCAAGATTGACCGGCTGCTGCTGCATCCAGTCGCCGGGCTTATGATTCTTCTCGCCATGCTGCTGCTTGTGTTTCAGGCGGTCTTTAGCTGGTCGGCCTGGCCGATGGATCAGATAGATGCCGGCATGGTCTCGCTCGCCGGGCTGCTGCAGGAGACACTGCCCGAGGGGTATGTGCGCAGCTTTCTGGTCGAGGGCGTGATTGCCGGGGTGGGCAGCGTCATCATTTTCCTGCCGCAGATTCTGATTCTGTTTTTCTTTATTCTTCTGCTGGAAGATTCGGGCTACATGGCGCGCGCTGCCTTTCTGCTTGATAAAATGATGGGCGGGGTAGGCTTGCATGGCCGCGCCTTTATTCCGCTGCTTTCGTCTTTTGCCTGCGCCATTCCGGGCATCATGGCGGCGCGCACCATCAGGGGCGAGAAAAACCGCCTCATCACCATTCTTATCGCCCCGCTCATGACCTGCTCGGCGCGGATTCCGGTTTACACCCTCATCATCGCCGCCTTTATTCCTGACCGGGCGGTGGGCATCTTCAACCTGCAAGGGCTTGTCATGTTCGGGCTTTACGCTTCGGGGCTGGCGGCAGGGCTACTCGTGGCGCTCGTGTTGCGCCGCTTTGTCCTCACGCATGAGACCGAAGCCTTCGTGATGGAATTGCCAAGCTATAAACTCCCCTCCTGGCGCAATCTGGCCTTCGGGCTGCTTGAGCGCGTGAAAATTTTTTTCCGCCGCGCTGGAAAAATCATTTTTACCGTCATGGTGATTATCTGGGTTCTTTCCACCTTCCCCACCGCGCCAGAGGGTGCGGCTGACCCCATCACCCACAGTTTCGCCGGTATGATCGGGGTGTTTCTGGCTCCGCTCTTCGCCCCCATCGGGTTTAACTGGCAGATGGTGATTGCGCTCATCCCCGGCATGGCCGCGCGGGAAGTGGCGGTGGCGGTGCTCGGCGCGGTCTATGCCATCAGCGATGCCGGGAGCGGGATTGAAGCCTCACTCGCCCAGACGTTACGCAATGCATGGTCACTGCCGACCGCGCTGGCCTTTCTTGCCTGGTATGTGTTCGCGCCACAATGTATTTCCACACTCGCCGTCATCCGGCGCGAGTCGGGAAGTAAATGGATGTGGGTGTCATTCACCTATCTTACCGCACTGGCCTATCTCGCGGCGCTCGTGACCTATCATGTGGCGAGTAATGTGATTGGTTGATTGGTTGATTGGATAATCCGGCAATCGAATCGACTGCATTCTCACCGCATCGGCCGTAATTCTGCGGCGGTGAGTTTCATCTGCTCATGCTCCACCGCAGGCAGTGGCAACAGGCCTTTAAGCACCAGAAACCCGTCTGCCCCCACCGCGGCATCGGAGGTGAGAAGAATAGCGAATTCCCTGAGCCCCGGAACTTTCTGGTCGGGCTTGAGATAGACATACAGGCTACGTGCGATTTCATAGCGGCCAGCGACAATATCGGCAAAATCAGGCATCACCCCATCCACCGGATTGGCTTTTACAAGCCCGGCATTCTGCTCCAGAAAACTATAGCCGAACAGTCCGAGGGACTGCGGATTACCGGTGAGTTTCTGCACGATGAGATTGTCGTTTTCGCCGGCCTCAATGAACCGACCATCCTCGCGCATCATCATGCATTCTTTCTTGCGCGCGTCAGGGTCGGGCGTGTGGCGTTCAAACTCGGGAAACTGCTTGCAGCCCTCCACCATCACCAGCTCGGCGAAAGCGTCGCGCGTGCCGGAAGTGGGCGGCGGGCCATATACCTCAATCGGTGCGTCCGGCAGCGTATCATCAATCTCATTCCAGCGCGTATAGGGATTGGGCACCAGTTTTCCATTCACCGGCACCTGCCGTGCAAGAGCCAGAAACAGGCTTTCGCGGCTGAGCTTGAAAACCGGGCTGGTGCGCGCATTGGCAATGGCAATGCCGTCATATCCCAGTTTCAGTTCCACAATTCTGGTGATGCCGTTTTTCTCGCATTGCTCCAGCTCGCCAGACTTGATCGCGCGCGAGGCATTGACCATATCGGGATATTTCTCACCCAATCCGCTGCAGAACATGGCAATACCGCCGCCCGTGCCGGTCGATTCTACAATCGGTGTGCGGAATTTTCCCGCACGGCCAAACTGCTCGGCAGCCGCGGCGACAAAGGGAAATACGGTCGAAGAACCCACCACGCGGATCTGATCGCGCGCCTGCGACGCAACACTGAAAAAACTCACCAGAAGAAAAAAAACAATACGCATTGCGCAACCATAGGCGGAAGCGCAAAGAGCGTCAATCACGCTGCGAGTAGCATGGGGGGGTGGGATAGGGCAGCGAGCGATGAAGATCGCGCCGAGGGATTTGTGTATTCCCAGTGTGACCCACCAGAAAACCGATGCGTATAACCTTCCGAATCCTCTTGACGCAGTGCAACATAGCGACAATAAAGAGAGCAAGATTTCTAAAAAAATCAAAAAAATTCATTCCAGTTGCAAGAACAATGTCCGTGCCCTTCCGGGCGCGGTCTTTATTATTTTGTCAACAAGGAGGGATGATGATGCGACGTTTCATAGGGGTGCTGCTTGCCGCCATGGCACTGGCCGCGCCCGCATTTGCCGAGGATGTGGTGCCGCAAGTGGTAGATACTGGCAATACCACATGGCTTCTTGTTTCAGCCGCGCTGGTGATGTTGATGACACCAGGGCTCGCGTTTTTCTATGGCGGCATGGTCAGCCGCAAGAACGTGGTATCCACCCTGCTGCAGAATTATGTGGCACTTGCGATTGTCGGGCTGCTCTGGATTATCATTGGCTATAGCCTTGTCTTTGGCGAGGGTAGC
>CANHAG010000114.1 GCA_947458525.1 Rhodospirillaceae bacterium
AGACACCCGCCCAAGCAAGCGCCGGTCTGCGCCAGACTCTTGCGGTCGCGCACCCCGGCGCTTGCACAACCGATGCATCACCCCTATGCTACCCGCAGGACTCTACTTCCAAGTGACTCAACTTTGGGGAGCAGGTCATTGGGGACAGAGCGTTGGGGACACAATGAATTTATTGTGTCCCCAACCTAGAATCCTACTGGAAATCTGGCAGTAGAATCTGAGTAACCTGTTTATTTATGAATATAAATAGCGCTTCTTGCTTTGATGGATTGGCCAATATCACCGATAGATGGGGACATGATAGATTTATCATGTCACCATTGGGGACACAATAAATTTATTGTGTCCCCGGAGCAAGACCCGTCCCCGGTGCGGGGGTGACTAGAGCGGCGGCGAGTGGGTGATAGGGCGTAAGGTCCGGGCAAGGACTGCCGGTTTCGCAGGCCGCAACGTAGGCCGGGTGCTGTGGAATTTCGCCCAGGAATGGGACATTTTTTTCCGCAGCCAACCGCCGACCGCCGCCTTCGCCAAACAGCGCGTGGCGTGAGCCATCGGGTGCGGTGAAATAACTCATATTCTCGACCACGCCAAGAATCGGCACGCCGAGTCTGGCGAAGCTTTCAAGTGATTTGCGCGCATCCATCACCGCGACTTCCTGCGGTGTGGTGACGATAATCGCCCCGTCGAGCTTCGCGTTTTGTGTGAGGCTCAAAGGCACATCCCCCGTGCCGGGCGGCAGGTCGATGAGCAAGATATCAAGGGGTGCGGCGGCGTCGCCCCAGCGCGTCAGGCGCAGCATCTGCACGAGGGTTTTGGTGATCATCGGCCCGCGCAGAATGGCCGCCTGACCGCCAATGATGAGCGCCACCGACATGGCGCGGATGCCGTGAGCCATGGGCGGGAGTAACTGGCCGTCCTCCAGTTCGGGCTTCAGCCTCGTTTCCAGCCCGAGCATGCGGGGGATGGAGGGGCCGTAAATATCCGCATCTAAAATTCCTACCCGCATGCCGCACGCGGTAAGCGCATGGGCGAGGTTCAGCGTTGTGGTAGATTTTCCGACCCCGCCCTTGCCTGCCGCCACAGCAATAATGCGCCCCACATACGGCAGTGGGCGGTGATCTATGCGTGGTGCAATGCGTTCACTTGAAGTCATGACGAACTCGGTCTATATGTACCCGCACCAACGCACAAGAGGAACAACACATGGTGGAAAGCCCCTGGGGAAATCGCCCGACCGGCAAGGGTAACGGTGGTGGCTCCCGCCCACCGCAAGGTGGCATGCCGCCTGAGTTTGATCTGGAAGCCATGCTGCGCCGCGCCCGCGCGCGGGTGCAGGGCGGCATGAAAAATGGCGGGGCGGATGAAAAGCGCATCGGCCTTCTGGTGCTGGCCGCGCTTTTTGTGCTGTGGCTGGCCTCTGGTATTTACCGCGTGAATCCGGATGAGTTGGGCGTAGTGCTGCGCTTTGGGAAATATGAACGTACCGATGGGCCGGGTCTGAATTATCACCTGCCATATCCGGTTGAGATGGTCATGATCCCAAGCGTCACCTCGGTGAATAAAGTGGAAATCGGCGGCGGAGACGCGGTGGAAAATCCCGGCATCCGTCAGGCCAGAGCGTTTAATGCGTCGCAGGTATCAAGCCCGGGCGACCGCGAAAGCCTGATGCTGACGGGCGACCGTAATATTGTGGATGTCGGGTTTGAAGTGCAGTGGAAAATTGATGCCACCAACCCGCAGCATTTTCTGTTCAATGTACGCGAACCGGCTGAGAGTGTGCAGCAGGTAGCTGAAAGTGCGATGCGTGAGGTGATCGGCCGCAATACGCTTGAGGATATTCTCACGACCGCCCAATCGCAGATTGCGGAAGATACCAAAGCCATCATGCAGCGCATTTTTGATGAATATGAGGCGGGGATTGAAGTCACTGCCGTGAACCTTAGCAAGCCCGATGTGCCCAGCCCGGTGATTGGTGAGTTTCAGGATGTGAAACGCGCCGAACAGGATAAAGCCACCGCCGAAAGTGTGGCGGAAGGCTATCGCAACGACATCATCCCCCGCGCAAAAGGGGAGGCGGTGCAGATGGTGCAGAAAGCTGAAGCCTATAAAACCCGGGTGATTGCTGAGGCCGAGGGGGATGTGGCACGGTTCATGAGTGTCTATGAACAATATGTGAATGCGAAAGATGTGACCCGCAAACGCATCTATCTTGAAACCATGGAAGCGGTGATGAAAGGCATGCCGAAAGTGATCATCGGCAATGACGCGCGTGGCACAGGCGTAGTGCCGGTGCTGCCTCTGCCGGCTCCGCTTGCCGCACCCGCTGCCAAACCTGCTGGAGGTACACCATGACCCCTGTGTTAATGCGTATTGGGGTGGCGGTGCTTGCTATCGCGCTGCTGCTTTACAGCAGTGCCTTCGTGGTGGTGCAGACGCAGCAGGCGCTCGTCCTGCAGTTTGGGGAAATCGTCCGCGTGATTCAAAAGCCCGGGCTTTATTTCAAGCTGCCCTTTGTGCAGAATGTGATTTTTTTCGACCGTCGGTTACTTGATTTTCGCGCGGCACCGGCGGAGTTTATCTCGAAAAACCGCGCAACCGATGTGGAAGAACGCGTGGTGATTGACGCGTTTGTAAAATACCGCATCACCGACCCTGTGCTGTTCTATCAGGCGGTGCGAACGGAAGCGAATCTGGCCAACCGCTTAAACAGTATTGTGGTGGCCAATATGCGTAAGACACTGGCCAACCACTCGCTGAATGATCTCCTGTCGGAAGATCGTGCGGATATCATGCGGCAGATTCGTGATCAGGTGAACCGTCAGGCCACGCGCGGGGAAATGGCGGATCGTGAGGCCGGGAATACAGGTGTGGAAAATACCCAGCGCCGCGGCCAGGGATTTGGGATTGAGGTAGTGGATGTGAGAATCATCCGTGCGGATTTACCGGCCGATATTTCGCAAGCCACCTATGAGCGCATGCGTAAGAATTTCACTAAAGAGGCGCAGCGTTTCCGCGCGGAAGGGGAAGAGCGGGCGCTCGAGATCCGCTCGAAAGCTGACCGCGAACGGGTGGAGCTTCTGGCGCGCGCGCGCAAGGAGGCCGAAACCATCCGCGGTGAGGGCGATGGTGCAGCAGCGCGTATCACAGCGGCCGCTTTCGGGCGCGATCCGTCTTTCTATCAGTTTTACCGGTCGATGCAGGCTTACCGCAACACGCTGACGAAGGACGATACTACGGTTGTGCTCTCGCCGGATCGGGGATTCCTCAGGGAACTGGAACAATAGGAGAAGATCATGCGTCGTTTCATAATTATGGTGATGATGGTCGTGCCCTCCTTCGCACAGGCGCAGGCGGGGGCATTACCCGACTCCTTTGCCGATATGCTCGCCTCGCGCATGCCGGCGGTGGTGAATATTTCTACCCAGCAGAAAATCAAAGCAAACCCGATGACATTGGGGCTTGAAACATTGCCGAATGACCCGCAGATGGCGCCGTTCAAGCAGTTTTTCGAGCAGTTCCAGCGCGAGATGGAGCGGCGTGGCGGCAGCATGCCGGAGCGGGAAATGACCTCGCTGGGCTCAGGCTTTGTGATTGACCCGAAAGGCTATGTCGTCACCAATTACCATGTAGTGGCACAGGCCGAAACAGTCTCGGTGGTGTTCAGCGACGACACAACGCTGAAGGCGCGCGTGGTAGGTGCTGACCCCAAAACCGATCTGGCACTACTGAAAGTAGAGCCGAAAACGCCGCTTGCTTATGTAAGCTTTGGCGATTCAGACGCGCTGCGTGTGGGTGACTGGGTGGTGGCGGTGGGTAATCCGTTTGGGCTTGGTGGATCGGTTTCTGCCGGTATTGTTTCGGCGCGCGGGCGCAACATTAACGCCGGGCCGTTTGATGATTTCATTCAGACCGATGCAGCGATTAACCGGGGCAATTCCGGTGGGCCGCTTTTCAACAAGAAAGGTGAGGTGGTTGGCATCAATTCGGCGATTTACTCGCCGACCGGCAGCAGTGTCGGTATCAGTTTTGCCGTGCCTTCTGCGCTTGCCAAACCGGTGATTGACCAGCTTAAAACCGGCGGCAAGCTGCATCGTGGCTGGCTGGGTGTCAAGATTCAGGAAGTCACTCCCGAAGTGGCCGAGTCGCTCGGGCTCGGCAAACCACGCGGCGCGCTGGTGCTGGAGGTGGATGCAAAAGGCCCGGCTCAGGGTTCAGGCATTCTGCCGGGCGATGTGGTGGTGGCATTTAACGGCAGGCCGATTGGTGAAATGCGCAATCTGCCGCGCTATGTGGCCGAGGCCAAAGTGGGCACGCGCGCGGAAATCACCATCTGGCGGCAGGGCGAGGAAAAAACCTACCGCGTGACGCTGGGCGAATTGCCTGAAGCGCCCAAACCCGGGGCAAAGCCGGGGGTGTTGGGCGAGCAGGGCGCGCCGCTGGCCCCGGAAAAACTCCAGCGCGGCATGGCGCTTGAGCCGCTTACGCCCAAGCTTCGTCAGTCATATAACGTGGCAAAAAATATCACCGGCCTGCTCGTAACCGGAATCAAGGAAGATAGTATCGCGGCTGCGCGCGGTATCCGCCCGGGCGATGTGCTGGTGGAAGCAAACCAGCAGGCGCTCTCTACGCCAGAGGATATCAACCAAATCTTTGCCACTGCCGAGCGCGAAAAACGCGGCTATGTATTGCTGCGTGTGGCGCGCGGCGGCGAAACCGGATTTGTGACCCTGCCGGTGAAATAGGCTTATTCCCCGCGCCAGTCCCGGCGGGGGATACCTTGCAGGAACAGCACGGCGCTGAGGTCGTTAAGGTCAATACGTGCGGCGGCTCCGGCGGCTACCACGGGCTTGGCGTGATAGGCTACTCCGAGTCCGGCGGCTTTCAGCATCGGCAGGTCATTGGCTCCGTCACCAATGGCGAGGGTTTCCTGAAGCGTCAGGTTTTTTTGCGCTGCAATATGCTGCAACAGGTGCAGCTTGGATTCCTTGTCTAAAATCGGCTCCACCACCTTGCCGGTCAGGCGGTCGTTTTTTATCTCTAACTGGTTGGCATGGTCTTCATGAAACCCGGTGGCCGCCGCCACCCGTGCGGTGAAGAACGTGAATCCGCCCGATACCAGCACCGTATGACAGCCGCGCGCGTTCATCGTGGCAATCAGGGTTTTTGCCCCCGGCATCAGGGTAATGCGCTCGGCCATCACGCGGGTTAAATCTGCGGTGGTAAGCCCTTTAAGCAGCGCCACCCGCTCGCTGAGTGCGGCCTTGAAATCAAGCTCCCCGTTCATGGCGCGTTCGGTGATGGCGGCCACGTGGGGTTTCTTCCCCACCAGATCCGCCAGCTCGTCGATACATTCCTGCGCGATCATGGTGGAATCCATATCGCTGATAAGAAGTTTCTTCTCGCGCCCCTTTACCGGCTGCAGTACCGCGTCTATCC
>CANHAG010000115.1 GCA_947458525.1 Rhodospirillaceae bacterium
GAAGAATTCCCAGTCGCTCCGCGTGCGGTAACGGTAAAAATGCGCTCGCTTCAGACACCAGTGATGGCGACCATTTCTGATGCATCACCTGCGGGCGCTACTGTCACTCTTGCGCAGCCATATGCGGGGATTGCACCGGGGCAGGCCTGCGTGATCTATGCAGGCGACCGTGTGCTGGGCGGCGGGTGGATTACAGCGCATCATCTGCAGGCGGCGCTGAGGGCGCCGGAAGCAGTTGCTGGGGATTCAGCTTCTCCGCATGAAACCGCTCTACTTCCGTTCCCCATTCCGAGATAATCCGTTTCTGTGTGCGTTCCAGACGCCTGATCTTGCGCTGATGCATCACATTGATCAGCCCCTTGGAAAACACGGGCGCAGAATAAACCAGCAGCCAGCCGAACCCGGCAGCGCCATAAATAATCAGCCAGTTGACCGCATCGCCCATCACGACCTGAACTTCGGTATCGCTGATGCCGTTTTTGATGATACGCCCGAGTGCCGGTAAGGTGGCGGAAAGGTTGCAGGTAAATACCGTGTGGAAAATATAGCGCGTGGCAGTGCGATCGACATAATACGCGACAATCGAGGGAAGAAGCGCCAGCGCCAGAAAGATGGCGGCAGTGCGCAGCAGCATGACAAGCAGCGGAATGCAGATAATCAGTAGAATGATGGTGAGTGGGCTGAGGCCTCTTGGCTTTTCTCTCGAGGAGTTGTTAGTGGAAGTCATGTTACCACCTCATCGCATCTGCTAGCACGAGATATCCCATCACGCAGAGGATAGAATAGCTGATTGTGGTTGATATCAGCCCGCCCAGCCGCTCAGCATATACGTCAATCACGGATTTATCCTGCAGCTTTGTAATCCGCGTCTGATTAATGGAAAAAAGGCTGATGGCAAGTGAAAACCCCTCCTGATCGCGTGTGACCATTTCCCGGTTGGTGAGAATATTCAGTAATTCACCAATGGAACCTTCCATCGCTGCGCGTTTCAACTGCAGCTTGAGCCGTTTGCGGACAACCCGGTTATGCACACTGTTCAGGATTATATCAATCCGCATGCCTGCCCAGGCAGCAAGGCCGGTAATTGGAATTTTGCCAACTTTCTGCTGCGCTTTAGATAACAGGCGCAGTGCTGCCGGTTCCATACTGGTAGCCAGTTCGGGAATGCCGCTCAGTTCATTGATTTTGATTTCCTTGCTCATCTCAAGCTTGCTGGCAATGAATCCGGCCAGATGCCGGTCAACCAGGGTCTGGGTGGCACCAAGGCTGGTGGAGAGCACATCAAGCGTACGCAGCAGATCCGGCAGGGTGGTGATATGGTATTTTTTCACCAGTTCCGACTGGCAGGGCAGGGTAGGGTTGAGATCGTACAGTGCCCGTTCAATGCCAAATCCCAGCGATTTGATTTTGATATTGGTACGTGCCCGTTGCAGTAGCCAGACCTGACGCGAAATATGCGGCGGTTGCTGTATATCGGTAAGTGTTGCCCAGTAGGTGGGTAGATCGTTTAGAATTACATCCACCACTTCGCGCGTTTCCTTCGGGTTGCCCTGATGCATCAGCTCGGCCAGCATGGTGCCGATACCTTCCACCCGCATGGAAAAACGCATCGTGCGGATGGGCCCGACGGGATCAAGAATCGAAATGAGCCTCGCCATCATGTCGGTATTCTGACTTTCCTTGGCGGTCTCACCACCGATACGCTGTACGCGTGAAATTTTTTCTCCCAGATCTGCCCGGTGCACGCTCATTTCGCACCAGCGATCAATTTTCATTACCGGTAGTTCTTTGATTGCCTGGCGCCACTGCCGTTGCAGCGCGTTGGCGAGGGCGCGGCGGCTGTAATAATCGTCTTTACCGAAGCGGATGGGGCGCACCGCCTCGCGCGGGGCGGGTGGCGCAATCATATTGTAGCGCTTGCCGCTCAACCAGCTGGAAAGCTGCGAGATACCCCAGCGTTCGGCAGGGTTATCGTTCAGAATGCCGCGGAAGAAATCCTGAAAATTCTCGGAAATCTCGAGGTTATGAACAAGCACGTTATAGGTACCAAGCGCCAGCGCCATGCGGAGGAATTCTTCCCTCGGCATGGCCTTGAAGCGGTCAAGCCCATAGAGAAGTTCATAGGCGAGAATGCCAATCGCATAGACATCGGTCTTCTCATCGCCCTGACCTTTACCTAGCGGGTCGGCCATCATGCGCTCGAGTGGTTCATAAAGATAGGGCTGCAGCATGCCTACCGGTGCCGAGAGGCATTCACCAAGTATGAGTTCCTTCTTGAGATAAATACGGTCAGGATGAATGGCGGCATGGATAATCTCTCTATCCTGAAGCACCATCAGTGCCCGGCATAAAGGCTGAAGAATATGGTCAATCACCGCATGTTCATGCAGGCGCGGCTGGGATTTGCGGATTTCACTCAAGGAAGGCCCCGCTGGGCGCTCAAAAATCAGCACCTGACGAAATTCTCCGAGCGCGCTGACATGGCATATGCCGCTGGCCAGCAATGGCATCAGATTGGGGTGCTGCTGCAGCTGCAACATCTCCTCAATCGTCTTGCCGCGGTAAGGCAGGTGATTGGCCAGCACCATCGCATAGGCCTGACGTCCGGCGTTCGAAAAATCGCTCGCGCCATACGCCTTGGCCACCGCATGGTCAAATTCCGGCAGCGGGCGATTGAGATCAATGCTGTAACGCTGGTGCAGCCCGTCCTTATCCGGACTACCGGCTACATAGGGCGAGCGATAATCTTTAAGAAACTCTTCCAGTCCGCTATCGATCTGTTCTTCGATCAGCGGAACTTCGGAGAAAAATAAATCACTCTTCTGTGGTGCGGGGGGCATGCCTGTTTTCTTTTTAGATTCACTTTAGAGGAATTTCCGGCATTAGCCAAGCATTTCGGGAGTTTCAAAAGATCACGACGGCGCGAAGGGATCGCGCACGAGAATCGTATCCTCACGCTTGGGGCTGGTGGAAAGCAGCGCCACAGGGCAGCCGATGATTTCCTCAATCCGGCGGATATATTTGATGGCCTGCGCCGGAAGCTCCGCCCAGCTACGCGCGCCCTGCGTCGAATCACTCCATCCCTCCATGGTTTCGTAGATGGGTGTAGCCCGGGCCTGCAGGGCAGGGGAGGCGGGGAGGTAATCATAGTTTTTGCCGTCAATCTCGTAGCCGATTCCAATCGCCAGAGTCTCTAGCCCATCCAGCACATCGAGCTTGGTGAGTGCAATCCCCTTAATCCCGCCAATAGTGACGGCCTGGCGCACGAGCGTGGCATCAAACCAGCCGCAGCGCCGCTTGCGCCCGGTGACGGTGCCAAATTCATGGCCGCGCTCGCCGAGCCTTGCGCCGACCTCATTATCCTGCTCGGTTGGAAAGGGGCCGCTGCCCACCCGCGTAGTATAGGCTTTGGTGATACCCAGCACATAGCCGATGGATGTAATGCCAGAGCCGCTGCCCGAGGCGGCTTCCGCCGCCAGCGTATTGGACGAGGTAACAAAAGGATAGGTGCCGTAATCCACATCCAGCATGATCCCTTGTGCGCCTTCATAGAGGATGCGCTTGCCTGCGCGGCGATACTGGTCAAGCAATCGCCAGACAGGGGCGATATGCGGCAGCATACGCGGGATTATAGCCTCGAGCGGCGCGAGCAGCTCATCCAGCGTCATCGCCGCTGTGCCCGAAGCGGTGAGAATGGCATTATGGCGCGCGAGCATGGTCTTGAGTTTCGCCACGAGCGCATCTTTATCTGCAAGGTCGCAGCAGCGTATGGCGCGTCTGCCTGCTTTATCCTCATAGGCCGGGCCGATACCACGGCCTGTGGTGCCGATTTTCCCGGCGCCAAGCAGGGCTTCACTCGCTGCATCCAGCCGCGAATGGATGGGCAGAATCAAACAGGCATTTTCAGCAATCTTGAGATTCTCAGGCGTCACCAGCACGCCCTGCGCGGTGACCTTGTCGATTTCTGCAAACAGCGCGTGCGGGTCAATCACCACCCCGTTGCCGATGATGCTGATTTTCCCGCCACGCACGACGCCCGAGGGCAGGAGGCTCAGTTTATAGGTGACGCCATCCACCACCAGCGTGTGGCCGGCATTATGCCCGCCCTGAAAGCGCACAATCACATCGGCGCGTTCGGAAAGCCAGTCCACGACTTTGCCCTTGCCCTCATCGCCCCACTGGGAACCCACCACCACCACGCTTTGCATGAGCACTCTCCAACCATGATTTATTAAATGTGACGCTATTTCCAACCTGTAGTCATGCCCGAAGCCTGAGCATTCGCCAAGTGCTGATTACTGCCGCAAGGCATATTGGTGCAGCCAGACAAGATCAGCCGCGCATTTCCAGAATGACCTGTGCCTGCGCAAGCGGATATTCATCCGTCAGTGTGAGGTAGATGACGAGTTGGTGGCCCGGGGGCGTGTGCGCATCAAGCAATGCCGCCGCTTTTCCGGTCACATGCAACGTGGGTTTGCCGCTGGGTAGATTCACCACCTCAATATCACGCCAGAATACGCCATGCGCAATACCGGTGCCCAGTGCTTTGCCGAAGGCTTCTTTTGCCGCGAAGCGTTTTGCGTAACTGGCCGCTTTGCTGTTATGGCGCGCCCCTTTACGGCGTGCGGCTCTGGCAATTTCACGTGGCGTGAATACTCGCCGCTCAAACCGTGCGCCAAACCGTGCGAGCGAACGCTCGATTCTTCGGATGTCACAAATATCTGCACCGATGCCTATAATCATGCTTTCTCATCACGCAGTGCTGGGGGTGAACATAATTGATACGTTACATATCCGGCGTATGGATCAGCACATGCGCGGTTTATGCGCTTCCCCCATCCATCCGCGCGGCCAGCGCTTCAGCACGGGTGGCAAGAGTTGTGATTTCCTCGGCGATCTGCTCTTCAATCCGGTGGATTTTCGCGCGGTCGCCCGCCTGTTCCATGGCGTTCACCAGCTTGCGCATTTCGCGCTTGGCGTCGTGCATCTCATCCGCCACCATAAGGGCGGTATAAAGCAGCAGCATATTTTCGGGCACTTTATTCCCCAGCTGGTGCCGCAGCTGATTCGCCCGGCCATCCACCGCACGCACCAGCGTTTCAAGATGCTGTTCCTGCCCGTCCTCGCAGGCGAGGTTATATTCTTTTCCGGCAATGGTGGCTTTGATAACTGACATAATCAATGCTCCAGCATCATATCAAGCTGGCGGATGGAACCATCAAGCCGGGTGACGGCCGCCCCCGCCATCTGCTGCAGTTCGAGATAGTCCTGCTGCAGCCTGTGCAGTTTGCTCCTTACCTCCGCATTCTCATTTTTCAGATGCCCGGCTTCTTCGTGTAGTCCCTGAAGTTCCGACTCAAGGATTGCAAAACGTTGTTGTGTATCCGTTGCACCTGCCGCAA
>CANHAG010000116.1 GCA_947458525.1 Rhodospirillaceae bacterium
CGCTGTTGCCACCCCAGAGCACGGACTGAAACGCCGGATAAAACCGGTTACATTCCTGCAGCGCAATATCGAGCAGATCTTCCATCTGCTCAGGCGTTGCACCCTGACCGCCGCGCAGCAGCAGCGCGTGGCGGAACATCACCACCCCATCTTCTGCGCCCAGATCAAAATGGCCAAGCAGCAACCGCTCATTCACCCGCGCGAGGAGCGGATAGATCTTCGCCCGCTGCCGTTCAGGAATTTTCGTATCAAACGCGCAGGTAAAAATTACTACCCCGAGATCGGCCTGCCAGGTGAACCAGATGCGGTAATTACACCAGCCGGACTGCACTTCGGCCACGAGTTCTTCTGCAAATGGCCGGTCACATAACCAGTCGCGGTCTTCAAATAACTGCTCGGCCAGATCGAGCGGATTCGTGGCAAGGTCGCTTACGGGGGAGAGAGAGTTTGTCATAGAACTCCTTTCAGCACAGCAAGGTGAGAGGAGGATGCACGCCGGGGTGAAAAGAGCGAAAAGAAACGCGGAGCTACAACACGGTCACCGCCTCTTTCCTGCCCAAGCGATTCTCCGTGCTCTTCGGTGAGAACCACCGCGGCACAGAGTGACTAAACCATAGGCACAGACAAAAATCCATCAAAATATGGGGGGTAGTATCCGTTACCACACTATGAATGGTAGGAGTGGCAAAACCAGCGCGGTCATTACTTCTTCAACGCCGCAAGCTCCGCGCGCAGTTTCTCATTTTCCTCGCGGGCTTTTTGCACCATGGCTTTCACCACGTCGAACTCCTCACGGGTGACGAACCGTTCTTTCATCACCAGACGATCAAACGCATCCCCCACCATCGCTTCGAGTTCGCGCTTCACATCCATCAGCGCGCCTGCCGCGCCGGAGGTCATTTTGGCGAGGTCTTCGAATAATCTGGAATCTTTCTGCATGGGACGCATTATAGGGATGTTTTTTCGCTTGTCATCTGCTTCGAAGCAACGTCTTCTGATGTCGGGCGGGCATCCGCTGTTGATGGCTTACAGGCTTTCCCGGTATTCTTGGCTCTGGTGATGGAAAAATCTATGAAAAAACTGCTTACTGTGCTTGGTGTGCTGGCGCTGCTGCTGGTAATCGCGGGGTGGTTTTTCGCCGCGCGCATTGCTGAAAACCGTCTGCGCGCCTATCTCTTAGACCATGGGGTGACGGTGCATTCACTGCATGTGGCGCGTATCTGGTTCGATTCGGTCACCTTGTCGGATGTGGCGCTTGGTGAGGCGAAAAACGTCACCGCCAGATCCCTCACCCTTTCCCGCACGGGGGATGCGGCCTATCCCTACGCACTCCGCGCCGAGGGGCTGACCGTCACAGGCCGCGCTCAAGGGGCGGTGCTTGATGTGGGCGGGGTTGAAAAACTCTGGCAGAAAGAGCCGTTCCCTGCCGATGCCAAAACCCCCACGGGGTTCACGCTGAAGGGCGATGCGGCCATCAGTTTCAGCCGCAGCGCTGCCCTGCGTGGGCGGATGCTCATTACACATGCCAGTGCCCGGCAGGGCGAATATCAGGTGCGTCTGGCGAAGCTTGAGGTTACGCCCACAACCTTACCCGGCCCCGTGTATCAGCTGCCATTTACGCTTGAGCAATTGACTATCATCTCCGCTGATGCGCCAGTGCTGGTGCCGCTGGCGTTGCAGGGCAACGCACAGCTAGACATACCCAAGGCGCACGCAGATGTGACAGCCGCACTGCAGGACACGCGCAAAAATTTCACGGCAACGCTGGCAGGTAGCTACGCGCTCGCGCCCGGTCGGGGCGAGGTCACACTTGTTACCCCCACGCTAAGGCTTGGGAAGGAGGCGCTTGATCTTGCAACCTTCCTTCCCGCCCATGCGGCGGATATCGTGACCCCTGACATGAAGCTAGCGCTTGATGCCCGGTTGCAGCTGGCGCAGGGCGATTGGGAAAAACTCGCAGTCACGGCGGTGTTCAGCGACGCGCCAGTGGCCAGTATTCTTGCGCAGGCGCTTCGGAAGGGCGCCACGCTTACCGGCCTGCTGGAGGGTAAGGTACCACTCACCGTTACCAAAGCCGGCTGGCAGCTTGAGGCAGCACGCATCACCAATCAGGGGCCGATGAAGCTCTCGCTTCTGGGCAGCAAGGCCGCCACCCTCACCGATCTGCTGGGCAAGGCCGGCACAGATATGCGGGCACTGCATGAAATCAACGTCTCTGAGCTTGATGCGGTGGCCAGCACCATCGATGCCAAAGGCACAACAAAACTCACCGGCAAGGTGCTTGGGCATAATCCGTTGCTAAATCGCCCGGTTCAGCTTAATCTCAACCTCACCACCAACCTGAATGATCTGCTGCGCAGCATGACAGATCCGGTGGTGAATACCAAAGGAGATCGCTGATGCGTGCCGCCAGTTTCCTGCTGCTGCCCATGCTTTTCGCCTGCACCCCGACCGTGAATGTCGAGGCGCCGGAAAAACCCATCGTGATTGATCTGAATGTGAAGATTGAGCACGAGATCCGCGTCAAGGTGGATAAGGATCTCGATAAGTCCGTCTTCGCTAAAGACTCACCGCTTTTCTAGGAGGTTTTGTATGTTGCGCCGTCTATTCCCTCTGGTCATGATTGCGTTGCTGCTGCCGCTTCCCGCCTTCGCCCTGTCGCTCGATCAGGCCAAGGCGCAAGGGCTGGTTGGTGAGCGGATGGATGGATATCTGGGTCCGGTGGAAAATACGCCTGAAGTAGTGCAGCTTGTGCGGATCATCAATCAGCAGCGCCGGGCGGAATATGAAAAAATCGCCGCCGAAAACGGCCAGACGGTGGACGTGGTACAGCAGCTCGCCGCGCAGAAGGCGTATGAGATGACCCCTTCCGGATTTTATATTCAAAACAGCGCCGGCGGCTGGGTGAAGAAATAGTGCCAGCGCCTGACGTTATTTCCCTGCGCCAGTTTTATTCCTCTGCCCTTGGGCAGCGCGTGAAAAAACGGCTGCGGCGGTTACTGCTCACACAATGGCCGGAACATGCGGGCGAGATTATTCTGGGGCTGGGCTATGCGCCGCCACTGCTGCGCGCGCTGGAGCGCACAGAGGGCGAACCGCCGCAGCTGCTGGCCGCTATGCCCGCACGCCAGGGGGCGATTTACTGGCCGGTGCATGCGGATAATCGCAGTTTCCTCGTGGAAGAAACGGCGCTGCCCCTCGCCGATAACAGTATGCACCGGATTATTTTACTGCATGCGCTCGAGCATCACCCCGCACCGCAGGAGCTGCTGGCCGAATGTTTCCGCGTGCTGGCACCCGGTGGCCGACTGCTGCTGGTGACACCCCGCCACCCCAGCCTGTGGCGCGCGCTGGGCGCAACGCCCTTTGCAGTTGGAAAAGCTTACCGCCCATCATCCTTGAAGCAATTATTGCGCGGTAGTGACTTCACCTTGCGCGATCTGCGCGGGGCACTCTTTGCCCCGCCTCTTACGCATCCGTTCTGGCTTGGCAGCTGGGGGCTATGGGAGTTTCTGGGCAGTGCCGTGTGCTGGGGCTGCGGCGGTGTGCTGGTGGCAGAAGCCGAAAAACAGATTTATGCTGCCATCCCTGCGCCCGTGAAAGCCAGAAGAAAGCAGCAGCGCTGGGCGCCGGCGGCGGAACCTACCGCCGCAACGCGGGATAGTGCTTAAAGCGCCTCAGTCTCAACGAAGCTTTCGAAATCTTTGGCCTCGCGGAAATCGCGGTACACCGAAGCATAGCGCACATACGCTACTTCATCGAGTTTTTTGAGCTCCGCCATAACGAGCTGGCCAATACGGGCGGTCGTGATTTCGCTTTCGCCTTCGCTTTCGAGTTTCTGCACAATACGGTTGACGGCCATTTCCACCGAATCGGCCTCCACCGGGCGCTTGCGCAGCGCCACCGCCATGGAGCGGGCGATTTTCTCGCGGTCGAACACGCGTTTTTCGCCGTCCGATTTCACTACCGTCAGCTCGCGCAGCTGCACCCGTTCAAACGTGGTGAAGCGCGAATTGCAGGCGGGACAAAACCGGCGGCGGCGGATGGAAGAACCATCTTCCGTCGGCCGCGAATCTTTCACCTGCGTATCGTCATGGTTGCAAAAAGGACAGCGCATGAGGGTTCCTTCAGTAAATCGGGAAACGCGCGGTGAGCGCCCGCACCTTGGTTTTTACCGCGGCTTCCACCGCACTGTTATTTTCCGGATTGTTGCTGAGTCCCTCGAGCACCTCACCAATCAGCGCGCCAATCTCAGAAAACTCAGGTTTGCCAAAGCCGCGCGTGGTGCCGGCCGGCGTGCCAAGCCTGATGCCGGAGGTGACAAAAGGCGAGGCAGGGTCAAACGGAATCGCGTTTTTGTTGCAGGTGAGGCCGGCGCGTTCGAGCGAGGCTTCCGCCGCTTTGCCGGTGACGTTTTTCGGGCGCAGATCGACGAGCACCAGATGATTATCCGTGCCGCCCGAGACGATATTCAGCCCGGCTTTCTTGAGCGCGTCGGCAAGTACGCGGGCATTATCCACCACCGCCTGACCATAGCTCTTAAAATCCGGCTTCAGCGCCTCACCAAAAGCGACGGCCTTGCCCGCAATCACATGCATGAGCGGCCCGCCCTGAATACCCGGGAAGATCGCGCTGTTGAGCGCATTGCCGAGCATCAGGTCATTGCCTTGCGCGGTTTTGCCAATCACCAGTTCCGGGCAGTTCGATAGAATCATCCCGCCGCGTGGCCCACGCAGGGTTTTATGCGTGGTCGTCGTCACCACATGAGCATGGGGGAGCGGAGAAGGGTAGCTGCCAGCGGCCACCAGCCCCGCCACATGCGCCATATCGACGAGCAGATAGGCACCGACACTATCCGCAATCTGGCGGAAACGCGCCCAGTCAATCACCCGCGGATAGGAAGAGAACCCGGCAATAATGAGTTTTGGTTTATGCTCTTTGGCCAGAGCCTCTACCGCGTCATAATCAATCAAATGATTATCTTCGCGCACACCGTAGGGAATGGCATTGAACCATTTACCCGACTGATTGACCGCCGCGCCATGCGTGAGGTGTCCACCCGCCGAAAGCGCCTGACCAAGAATTGTATCGCCCGGCTTGATGAGTGCCAGAAACACACCCTGATTGGCCTGCGAGCCCGAATTGGGCTGGACATTGGCATACGCACAGCCAAAAAGCTGCTTGGCGCGCTCGATGGCGAGGGTTTCCACTTTATCGACAAATTCGCAGCCGCCATAATAACGTTTACCGGGATATCCTTCAGCATATTTATTGGTGAGCACGGAGCCCTGCGCATCCAGCACCGCGCGGGAGACGATATTTTCTGAGGCGATGAG
>CANHAG010000117.1 GCA_947458525.1 Rhodospirillaceae bacterium
CTCACTCACCGGGAAGCTGGTCACGATCGCGCCATTTTTCTTGGTGATGCCCATGGCGGTCACGCCCGAGCCGCCCCGGTCTGTCACCCGGTATTCAAAGGCGCTGGTGCGTTTGCCATAGCCATGCTCGGTGATGGTGAGGATCATTTCCTCGGCCTTGGCCATCTCCGCGATCTGCGCTTCCGTCAGCGTCACGGAGGAAAGATCAATCGCCTCTCCCTCCTCTTCCTGCCCGGCGGCGCGCCTGCGGGCAGATGCCACTTTCAGATATTGCTCGCGCTCCTCAGCATTGGCGCGGATGCCGTGCAGAATCGTCATGGATACCACGCGGTCGCTCTCGCCAAGGCGCATGCCGCGCACCCCGTCCGACGTGCGGGATTTGAAGACGCGCACGGCCGTGACCGGGAAACGCACGGCCTTGCCCTCTTTCGAGCAAAGCAGCACATGATCCTCCTCAAGGCAGGAGCGGACGGCAACTAGCGCATCCCCCTCCTCCAGCTTGATGGCGATTTTGCCGTTGCTCATCACGCTTCTGAAATCCGACAGATCGTTACGGCGCACATTACCCGCCGCGGTAGCGAAGAAAATATGCAGCTTGTCCCATGTGGATTCATCTTCCGGCAGGGGCATGAAATTTGTGATGGTCTCCCCCGGTGCCAGCGGGAAGATATTGACGAGCGCCTTGCCGCGCGCCTGCGGAGTGGAAAGCGGCAGGCGGTAGACTTTGAGCTTATAGACTTTCCCGGTGGAGGAGAAAAACAGCACCGGCGCATGGGTCGAGGCGACAAAGAGCTCGGTTGTTGCGTCTTCCTCGCGCAGGTCAATGCCACTGCGGCCTTTGCCGCCGCGCTTCTGCGCGCGGTAGGTGGCAAGCGGCACGCGCTTGATATAGCCGCCGGTCGTGACCATCACCACCATTTCTTCGCGCTGGATGAGGGATTCAATATCCGCCTCAAACTCGGAATCTTCAATCGTCGTGCGGCGCGGCACGGCGAATTCCTCTTTCACCGCTACCAGCTCGGCGCGCATCAGCGCGTAAAGTTTTTCGCGGCTGGCAAGAATGCTTAAGAATTCGGTAATCTCGCCAGCCAGTTCTTTCAGCTCGCTATCGATTTTTTCCTGCTCCAGACCGGTCAATCGCTGCAGGCGTAATTCTAAAATCGCTTTGGCCTGCGCCTCGGTGAACCGGATTTTATCGGCCTCGAGCACATTGCCTGAATCTTCAACCAGCGCGAGCAGCGGCGCAACATCCGCCGCTTTCCAGCTGCGGCGCATCAGCTCGTCTTTCGCTATGTTCGGGTCTTTCGCCGCGCGGATGACGGCAATCACCTCGTCGATATTGGCCACCGCAATCGCAAGCCCGATAAGCACATGCGCCCGGTCGCGGGATTTGCCGAGCAGAAACTGCGTGCGGCGGGAAATCACCTGCTCGCGGAATTCAATAAAGGCGACAAGTACCTTGCGTAAATCGAGCAGCTCTGGCCGGCCATGGTTCAGCGCCAGCATATTCACGCCGAAACTGGTCTGCAGCGGGGTGTACATGTAAAGCTGGTTCAGCACCACATCCGCCACGGCGTCTTTCTTCACCTCAACGACCACGCGCACGCCGGATTTGTCGGACTCATCGCGTAAATCAGAAATCCCTTCGATTTTCTTTTCTTTCACGAGCTCCGCCATGCGCTCAATCATCCGCGCCTTGTTCACCTGATAGGGAATCTCGCTGATGATGATGCTCTCGCGCCCGTTTTTGCCCACTTCCACTTCTGCCCGCCCGCGCATCACGACCGAGCCGCGCCCCGTGGTCATGGCCGAATAGGCACCCGTGCGCCCAAGAATAATACCGCCGGTCGGGAAATCCGGCCCCGGGCAGAGCGCCGCCAGTTCTTCCACCGTGGCACCTGGGTTATCAATGAGCGTGCACGCTGCATCAATCACTTCGCCGAGGTTATGGGGCGGGATGTTGGTTGCCATACCCACCGCAATTCCGCCCCCGCCATTGACCAGCAGGTTGGGGAAGCGCGCAGGCAGCACCACGGGTTCGAGCTCATTTCCGTCATAATTTTCCTGGAAATCGACCGTTTCTTTATCAATATCTTCCAGCAGCGCATGCGCGGCTTTAGAAAGGCGCGATTCGGTATAGCGCATCGCCGCGGCGTTATCGCCATCCATCGAACCGAAATTGCCCTGCCCGTCCACCAGCGGCAGCGACATGCTGAAGGGCTGCGCCATACGCACCAGCGCGTCATAAATCGCGCTGTCGCCATGGGGGTGGAATTTACCCATCACGTCCCCGACGATACGCGCAGATTTCTTATAGGGCTTGTTCCACTCCACCCCCAGTTCCAGCATGCCGTAGAGAATGCGGCGATGCACGGGCTTGAGGCCGTCCCTCACATCCGGAATCGCGCGGCTGACGATCACGCTCATGGCGTAATCGAGGTAGCTTTTGCGCATTTCCTCTTCGATGGAAATGGGGAGAATTTCAGCGGTGGATTCGCTCATGGGCTTGCTCGCTTATGGATTATCTTTACAGCAGAGGCTGTTTGTAGCTGCTTACCCAGCCAACACAACCCTAAAAGCGGCTTTTATCCACAAGCTGCGGCCTGACCATTGTCATCAAATCTTCATATTTCCCGGCTTTCTGAGCGCCCGGCAGATGGGGTAGAATAGTGCCATGGCCACGCAACCCAACACCATCACGCCTGAACTCAAGTTGCTGCGGGAAAAAACGTACCATCAGCAGCGCACCCGAACGCTGAAGCCGTTACTGCAAGCTATTGGTAGAACTGCTTTTGAAGGATCAGATGTCTGGCTTGCAGACCCGGATAATCCGCGCGAGCGCAAGTTGATTGACCATGTGGTAGATGCCTGCCTGTTTCATGGTATTAAGGAAATACCTCAGGTGGTGGTGGTGAAGACCCCTCTTGCTAACGCCGCCAGTGCCGCAGGTGGCGGATTTTTATTCACCACCGGCATTCTTGATCACATGAATGAAACGGAATTGCGCGCGGTGGTGGGGCATGAGCTGTCGCATCACCGCCACCGGGGGAGCGATATTGGCATGATGTTCGGGCTGGTAGCCCTGATGGAATTGGGAACAAGAAAACTGAATATCCACCCCGTGCAATGGTTCTCGCGTAATATGGAGCATGCCTCACGCTTCAAGCACTATACCATAGAAGCGATGGCACTCATTACCTCAAATATCATGGCCGCGTGGGCGATTAACCCTTACCGCTGGAAGATGGAGCTGAAATCTGACCGTGACGGGGCTGCGTTTGAAAGTCCGCAATCCATGGGTGGCGCGCTTGAGGTGCTGCACCGCGAGAATCATGCACTTAACGACAAACAATGGCAGGAAAGCAGTCCGCTCAAAAAATGCGCCATTATGCTGAATCGCGCGATCGGCTTCCTGTTTTACCCGCTCGGCTCACACCCGCCGACACAAGTCCGCATCCGTATCATGCGCCATCTCGAAGCCGCAGCAGAGTCCAAGAATAGTTCTGGCGCCAGTCTTTATCCTTTAACACCAGCCACACGAATCCAAAGCGCCGATCTTACCGCAGAACGGGTGGAAGACAAAGATACCCGCGCGATTGCTGGCGGATGATAAAAGTCAGAGATATTTCTATCGTAAACAGAATAAGGGGATTTCTCCCTTCATCCTCACCTTCAATACGCGTTGCAGTAACCGCTTGCATTTTCACATTGCTTGCGTATGTTGTCGCCCCTGACGGCGGCAATGCGGGCGTAGCTCAGGGGTAGAGTGCAACCTTGCCAAGGTTGAAGTCGAGGGTTCGAATCCCTTCGCCCGCTCCATGCCTGTCGTCACCTTCCGGAGAATTCATGCATAGCGCCAGACCAGACCCCGCCCTTCTTGATCTGCTTGTCTGCCCGGTGACGCACGGCGCGCTCATTTATGACGAAGCCAGAAGCGAACTGGTTTCGGCCTCTGCCGGCCTTGCCTATCCGGTACGCGATGGTATTCCCATCCTCCTGCCTGAGGAAGCGCGGAAACTGGCCTGACCTTCAGAATCAGCCGCGTTTTCCCTACCCGTTCGCCACTTTGGGGCGCGCACTTGCGAGTTCACCGCGCAGCGTTTTGGCAGCAGAAACCATGGCGCGCAGCGCCGGATCCACTTCCTTCCAGCCGCGGGTTTTAAGCCCGCAATCGGGGTTGACCCAGATCTGCTCCGGCGCAAGCACTTCAAGTGCTTTGCGCAAGAGATGCAGCATTTCCTCTTCTTTTGGCACGCGGGGGGAGTGAATGTCATACACACCCGGCCCAATCTGATTGGGATATTTGAAATCCACAAAGGCGCTGAGCAGATCCATCGCCGAGCGCGAGGTTTCAATCGAAATCACATCCGCATCCATTGCCGCAATCGAGGGCATGATGTCGTTAAATTCCGAATAACACATATGGGTGTGGATTTGCGTTGCATCCTCCACACAGGCGGCGGAGAGTCGGAAACAATCCACCGCCCAGGTGAGATAGGCCGGGCGATCAGACGCGCGCAGCGGCAGGCCTTCACGAATCGCCGGCTCGTCAATCTGAATCAGGCGGATGCCGGCTTTTTCAAGATCCGCCACCTCGTCGCGGATGGCGAGGGCAATCTGCTTGCAGGTCATCTCGCGCGGCTGATCATCACGCACGAAGGACCATTGCAGAATCGTCACCGGCCCAGTGAGCATGCCTTTGACCGGCAGCTCGGTGAGGCTCTGAGCGAATTTCGTCCAGCGTACCGTCATGGGTTCGGGGCGCGAAACATCGCCGAAAATCACCGGCGGTTTCACGCAGCGCGATCCATAGCTCTGCACCCAGCCATTTCTGGTGAAGATATACCCCTTCAGCTGCTCGCCGAAATATTCCACCATGTCGTTGCGTTCAAACTCACCATGCACCGGCACGTCAATTCCCGCATCACTCTGGTACGTGATACATTCTTTCGTTTTCTGCTCAAGAAATGCCTCATATTCAGCACCCGTCATCTGGCCGGCTTTGAATCTGGCGCGCGCCTCGCGTACCTCAGCTGTCTGGGGGAAGGAGCCGATGGTGGTGGTCGGAAGGAGCGGTAATTTCAAGAGTTTTTCCTGCGCCGCGATACGATCAGCAAACACCGATTTACGCTCCAGCATCTGGTCGGTGATTTTTGCCATGCGGGCTTTTACCGCATCGTCATGAATGCGCTTGCTGGTGCTGCGCGACTGCATCACTTTCGCATTCGCTGCCAGGGCTTCTTTCACCCCCGCCGCTTCACGCCCTTCATTAACCACGCGCGTGAGCATCGCCACTTCGTCGAGCTTCTGC
>CANHAG010000118.1 GCA_947458525.1 Rhodospirillaceae bacterium
ATCGGCCCTTGATCGATTTGTGCTTGTTGCGTTCTCTCAACCTCCCTATCCATGTTCCGCAGTGGGGTTAACTCCTGCCCCCGCACTGCCTGCACAGCGGTATCCCCTGCCCCCGCGATATAATCAGCAAGGCCAAAGGTCATGCCGTTGGCAAGTGTCCTAACGAAACCATCCACGCGTTGAAAAAATCCTATTTCTCTTCTTCCCGTTTCTGCCATACTTCGCCCCCATTGATTATGATTACAGCTAGTTGCAAGATTGATGTTATAGCCAATTAGTTAATTTAACGTTAACAATTAAAAAAACTTTTTCACCTCTCACTCAGGCAATTTATGACCCACTTTTTCAAACCCACCCGTGCGCTGAAAGATAATCATCTCGTCGCCTATAAGAATGCGCGCCTCATTGACCCTGAATCCGGCCTTGATGTGCGCGGCGGGCTGCTGACAAAAGGCAACCTCATTGCTGATTTCGGCGCAGCGTTATTTAACAGCGGCACACCAGAAGGCGCAGAAGTGATTGACTGCGCTGGCCTCGTGCTCTGCCCGGGCTTACTTGATATTCAGGTGCATTTCCGCGAGCCGGGGTTTGAGTATAAGGAGACGATTGAATCTGGCTCAAAATCCGCGGCGGCTGGCGGTGTCACCACGGTGGCCTGCATGCCCAATACCAAGCCGGTGATTGATGATGTGACGGTGCTCGCCTACATCCACGAGCGCGCGCGGACAACGGGCTATGTCAATGTGCGCACTTACGCGGCCATCAGCAAAGCCATGAAGGGCGAGGAACTGACCGAAATGGCCATGCTGGTGGATCATGGTGCCGTAGGGTTTACAGATGACGGGCTGCCCATGATGAACGCGCAGCTCATGCGCCAGGCGCTCACCATGAGTAAGGAGCTCGGTGTGCCCATCGCCCAGCATGCGGAGGATCTCAATCTTTCGCATGGCGGCTGCATGAATGAGGGTTGGGTGGCAACGAAACTCGGGCTGCCGGGGATTCCCAATGCTTCGGAAGCGGTGATTGTCGCGCGCGATATCCTGCTCGCGGAACTCACGGGCGGGCAATACCATGTACTGCATATCTCTACGCGCGAGGCGGTGGAGCTGGTGCGTCAGGCCAAGAAAAAAGGGCTGCGCGTGACGGCGGAAGCAGCCCCGCATCACTTTACGCTGACGGATGAAGCCGTGCTCGATTACCGCACCTTCAGCAAAATGAACCCGCCCCTGCGCGCGGAGGAAGACCGGCAGGCAATCATTGAAGGATTGAAAGATGGCACGATTGACGCCATCGCTACCGATCACGCGCCGCATGATCAGGAAAGTAAACGTGTGCCGATGGAAGTCGCCTCGTTCGGGATTGTGGGGCTTGAGACCATGCTGGCGCTCAGCCTCGAGCTTTACCACCAGAAACTCATGCCCCTGCGCGATGTGCTGGCCGCGATGACCTATAAACCTGCGGATATCATTCATGTAAATGCCGGGCGGTTGAAGAAGGGCGCGCCCGCCGACCTCGCCCTCATTGATCTTGAAAAAACATGGACGATTCTAAACGACGACCTGCACAGCAAATCGAAAAACTCGCCCTTTGATACCCGCCACGTCAAGGGCAAGGCCACGCGCACCATTATGGGCGGTGAGACGGTATATTGCAGTGACTAGAATCGAGAGTCGAGAGTCGAGTATTTTTAACCAACTGCCGGATGAAAAAGAGTGAACACTATATTCTTCCCCTCTCCCCCACGCTTCATGGGGGAGAGGGTTGCGAAGCCTTAGCGAGCGCAAGCGAGCTTAGGCGCGCTGGGTGAGGGGGACGGCGTGAGAGAGAAATCAAATCTAATGACTAGAAAAGTGACGAGAGTCGAGCGGCAAGAGTCATGCGATAGGCAGGACTCGCCCATGCATATGGGCAGATTTAGCGGCGTGAGGACAACATGACATCCCACTCGACTCTCGATTCTCGACTCTCGACTCTTCCTTACAACCCCATCATCTGCGCGCTGGATACGCAGGAGGTTGAGGCCGCATCGGCGCTTGCCGAAGCGGTGCGGCCGCATGTGGGCGCGGTGAAGCTGGGGCTTGAATTTTTTACCGCGAACGGCGCAGCCGGCGTTACCAAAATCACCCGGCTGGGCGTGCCGGTATTCCTTGATCTCAAATTTCACGATATCCCCAATACGGTGGCGAGCGCCATTGCGGCAACGGCGGGGCTCAACATGTTTATGCTTACCGTACATACGAGCGGCGGCATCCATATGCTGCGAGCGGCGATTGATGCGTCTGACCGTGTGGCGCAGATTACCGGTAAGGAGCGGCCGCTGGTCATTGGCGTGACGCTTCTCACCAGCCTGAATCAGGACGATGTGGCATTGCTGGGCTTCAAAGATTCGCTGAATGATCAGGTGGTGAGGCTCGCCGATCTCGCCCAGAGCGCAGGGCTTGACGGGGTTGTCTGCTCGCCGTTTGAAATCACGGCGCTGCGCAAAGCCATGGGCAAAGAGTTCACCCTTGTGGTTCCCGGTATCAGGCCGCAAGGCAGTGCGGCGGATGATCAGAAACGTGTGCTCACCCCGCGCGAGGCGCTCAAAAAAGGGGCGGATTATCTGGTCATTGGCCGCCCGATTACCGCCAGCGAAAATCCGGCCGCTACCGCGAGCGCTATTGCATCACGCCTTCAACAAGAGTAGGAGTTACCCATGCGTCGATCATTTTTTCGTTTTTTACTGGCAGGTTTTATGGCAACTCAGGCTCACGCTGCCCCCAGCACCCAGACTGCGTATGATTTCAGCTTCACGCGGATTGATGGCGAGCCCATGCCGCTATCGGCCTATCGCGGCAAGGTGCTGCTTGTGGTCAATACCGCTTCGGAATGCGGCTTCACCAAACAATATGAGGGGCTCGAAGAGCTTTATCAGCAATTCAAAGACGAAGGGCTGGTGATTATCGGCGTGCCATCGAATGATTTTGGCGGGCAGGAGCCGGGCACGAACGCCGAGATCAAAGAATTCTGCGAATCCAAATTCCGTATTACTTTTCCGCTCGCAGGCAAAGAAGTTGTGAGTGGGGCAAACGCTGCGCCATTTTACCTCTGGGCGGCGGAAGTGCTTGGCAAAGACAACGCACCAAGCTGGAATTTTCATAAATATCTGATTGGGCGCGACGGCAAGCTGATTGATTATTACTCGGCCATGACCTCCCCCACTGCGGGGAGCCTCGTCAGCGCAGTTGAAAAAGCACTGGCGGCGAAGCCTTAGCAATGCGCGCTGGCTCAATCTGAGCATCACCCCGCCCCGGTCACGCGGGTTGGGTATCGTTAGCGTTCGATGTCTGGTTTATGGGGGGCTGTTGGAAATCAGCGTTCGTAACTCTTTTCAGAGGTTCCCGCAGCTCTCCGTTCAGCCTCGTGTTCTCTAACCGCTTTAGCTCGGCTCATAGGAGGCTTGCCTTCACCTTCATTGAGAAGTGCTTCCCACATACCTACGCGAGGATCATTTTTTGCGGCGCGTCTTTGAGCAAGTTCTTTTGCTTTTGTCGGAGAAATATATGATTTCCCCCCCACTTCGCTCGCCGGGGGCTTTGCACCACCATTACCGTCTCTTACAAAGTCATGATTCTTTGGCATAAATTTTCTCCTCATTGATTGAATGTTTGTTATAGGATTAAAATCCTTCTACTTTTATAGCAAAGCCGTGTAGTGAATTGTGTGACATTTTAATGAAGATTACATGAACGCGACCCTGCCCAGCCTTGAAACGCTCGATGTGACCGGCAAGACCGTGCTGGTGCGGCTGGATCTCAACGTGCCCATGCAGCGTGGCCGGGTGGTGGATGCGACGCGCATCACCCGCATCATCCCCACCTTGCAATATCTGATTGAACGCCACGCGAAGATTGTGGTGCTGTCGCATCTGGGCCGGCCGAAGGGGTTTGACCCCGGCCTGTCGCTCGCGCCGCTGGTAGATATCTTAAGCGAAAATTTATGGGACCGTCCGGTGAAATTCTCACCCGATTCTGTCGGCGCAACCGCAAAACTGGCGGTCGAAGCGGCCTCACCCGGGGATGTGGTGCTGCTTGAAAATCTGCGCTTTCACGCAGGAGAAGAAAAAAATGACGCGAGCTTCGGCAAAGCGCTGGCGGAGCTGGGCGAGGTATTCGTGAATGATGCGTTTTCCTGCTCGCACCGCGCCCATGCCTCGATTGTGGGCATCAACCCGCATCTGCCCTCAGCCGCTGGCCGGCTGCTCGCACAGGAGGCAGAGGCGCTAAGCCGCACCCTGACGACACCCGACAGGCCACTGGCGGCACTCGTGGGGGGATCCAAAATTTCCACGAAGCTGGAGCTGCTTGGCAATCTCTGCGCGCGGGTGGATAAGCTGATTATCGGCGGCGCCATGGCCAATACCTTCCTTTATGCGCAAGGCTATGATGTGGGCGCCTCGCTCTATGAGGCGGAGATGAAATCCACCGCGCGCGATATTCTGAAAGAGGCCACGCGCAAGGGCTGCGCACTGATTTTGCCGCTGGATGTGGTGGTGGCGAATGCGCTTGAACCACACGCGCCCTCGCAGGTGATGGAGATTAAGCATATTCCTAAACGCAGCGCGATTTTAGATATCGGCCCGCGCTCGCTGATGCAGCTTTTCCGCGCGATTGAAGACTCGAAAACGCTGGTGTGGAATGGCCCGGTGGGGGCGTATGAGACGGTGCCGTTTGATGCTTCCACCGTGCAGCTGGCGCGGCTTGTTGCCCTGCGCTCACGCGAGGGGCTGCTGCATAGCGTGGCCGGTGGCGGGGATACGGTGGCGGCGCTTGCCCATGCTGGCGTATCGGCTGAGCTTAGCTATCTTTCTACCGCAGGCGGGGCATTCCTCGAATGGCTGGAAGGTAAGGAATTACCGGGCATTGCCGCGCTACTGAATCCGCATGCCCATGATCAGCGTCAACGGGCGTGAGGCGGCGCTTTCAGCGCTACGCGGGGCGACAAGCGAGGTAGCACTTGTCACCGCGCCCGGCACGGCAGCGCTGGCAGGTGTGGGCTATTGGCTGGCGGTGGCAGACGGGCTGCGCGCGGAGATTCCGGGAAAAAAATTCACCCTTTTTCTTGAGTGCGGGGGCAATGCCGCCCTTGCGCATGAGGCGCTACGCCTCGGGCTTTCGGTGGTGGTGGATGTTTCGCCCGCGATGTTTGCGAAGCTGGCAGCGATTGCGGAAGCACAAGGGGAAAGCTGCGTGAAGCAGTAACGAGAAGCAGAATCTAGACCGGCTCTACCGCCACCACTTCCGGAATATAATGCTTCA